>NZ_WKDB01000051.1:0-50629 GCF_021606215.1 Pseudomonas sp. PA-5-4B
GTATACCTGCGCGCCTTGGATCTTTAACCACCGCCGGTACGAATGGTCGGACTTTACTGACAGCGCTGTCAGTTAGCAGTCACCGTGCTGACCGGGTTGGCGGGCTATAAAGAACGATCACTCTCCCAACCCTTTGCCCCGGCGCCCCACCCCATGCACATTCAACGAAAAACCGCCCTGATCGTGGCTGCCCTGGTGGTCGTGGCAGTTGCAGCCTGGGCCTTCAACCGACCGGCGAAAACCAAACTGGCGGTGTCCACCGCTATCCCGGTGCGAGTGGTGAGCGTCACACAGCAGGACATTCCTCGATTTGTCAGCGGTATCGGCTCGGTGCTGTCGCTGCACAGCGTGGTGATCCGCCCGCAAATCGACGGCATCCTCACCAAGCTGCTGGTCAAGGAGGGCCAATTGGTCAAGGCCGGTGACCTGCTGGCGACCATCGATGACCGCTCGATCCGCGCGAGCCTTGATCAGGCCAAGGCGCAGTTGGGCGAAAGCCAGGCGCAGTTGCAAGTGGCGTTGGTAAACCTCAAGCGCTACAAAGAGCTGAGCGTCGACGACGGCGTATCCAAGCAGACCTATGACCAGCAGCAAGCCCTGGTCAACCAGCTCAAGGCCACGGCGCAAGGTAATCAGGCCGCCATTGATTCGGCCCTGGTACAGCTGTCCTACACCCAGATTCGCTCGCCGGTGACTGGCCGTGTCGGCATTCGCACCGTGGATGAAGGCAACTTCCTGCGCATGAGTGATACCCAAGGCTTGTTCTCGGTGACGCAAATCGATCCGATCGCCGTGGAGTTCTCGTTGCCGCAACAAATGTTGCCGACCCTGCAAGGCTTGATCGCCGCGCCCACCCAAGCCAGCGTCGATGCCTACATGGGCGCCGACACCGACGGCCAGACCGGCGACCTGCTCGGCGAAGGCCACTTGAGCCTGATCGACAACCAGATCAGCTCCACCACCGGCACCCTGCGCGCCAAGGCTGAATTCAACAACGCTTCGCAGCGTCTGTGGCCGGGGCAACTGGTGACTATCAAGATCCAGACCGCCCTCGACAAGAACGCGCTGGTGGTGCCACCGACCGTGGTGCAACGTGGGCTCGACGCGCATTTTGTGTACCGCGTCAACGGTGACAAGGTTGAGGTTGTGCCGGTGCAGGTGGCGTATCAGGACAGCGACGTGACCATCATCAAGGGCGTGCAAGCCGGTGATGTGCTGGTCAGCGACGGCCAGTCGCGGCTCAAGGCCGGTGCGCAAATCGAGGTGCTCAAAGAGCCACCACAAGTGATCCAGACCGCCCAGACCAAGGTGCAACCATGAGCGGCAGCCGTTCCCCGTCCGCCTGGTGCGTCGACCATCCGGTTGCCACCCTGTTGCTGACCTTTGCGCTGGTGTTGCTGGGGCTGATTGCCTTCCCGCGCCTGGCTGTGGCGCCGCTGCCGGAAGCGGAGTTCCCGACCATCCAGGTCACCGCCACCTTGCCCGGCGCCAGCCCGGACACCATGGCCTCATCCGTGGCCACGCCCTTGGAGGTGCAATTCAGCGCCATCCCTGGCATGACCCAGATGACCTCCAGCAGCGCCTTGGGTTCAAGCCTGCTGACCCTGCAATTCACCCTGAACAAAAGCATCGACACCGCCGCGCAGGAAGTGCAGGCGGCGATCAACACCGCCTCCGGCAAGCTGCCCAGCGACATGCCGAGCCTGCCGACCTGGAAGAAGGTCAACCCGGCCGACAGCCCGGTGCTGATCCTCAGCGTCAGCTCCGACAGCATGCCCAGCACCGAGCTGAGCGACTATGTAGAAACCTTGCTGGCGCGGCAGATCAGCCAGATTGACGGCGTTGGCCAGATCAATATCACCGGGCAGCAACGCCCGGCGATTCGCGTACAGGCTTCACCGGACAAACTCGCGGCCATCGGCCTGACCCTCGCCGATGTGCGCCTGGCCATCCAGCAGTCCAGCCTGAACCTGGCCAAAGGTGCGATTTACGGCAAGAACAGCGTGTCGACGATATCGACCAACGACCAGCTGTTTCACCCCGAGGAATACGGCCAACTGATCGTTTCCTACAAGAACGGCGCGCCGGTGCAGCTGCGTGATGTCGCCAAAGTCATCAACGGTTCGGAAAACGCCTACGTGCAGGCCTGGTCCGGTGACACGCCCGGGGTCAACCTGGTGATTTCGCGCCAGCCCGGCGCCAACATTGTCGAGACCGTGGACCGCATTCAAGCCGAACTGCCGCGCCTGGAAGGCATGCTGCCCGCCTCGGTGCAGGTCAGCGTGTTGACCGACCGCACCAAGACCATCCGCGCGTCCTTGCATGAAGTGGAAGTGACCCTGCTGATCGCCATCCTGCTGGTGGTGGCGGTGATGGCGCTGTTCCTGCGCCAATTGTCGGCGACGCTGATTGTGTCCAGCGTACTCGGCGTGTCGCTGATCGCCAGTTTCGCGCTGATGTATGTGCTGGGCTTCAGCTTGAATAACCTGACGCTGGTGGCGATCGTGATCGCCGTGGGCTTTGTGGTCGACGATGCCATCGTGGTGGTGGAGAACATTCACCGTCACCTGGAGGCGGGCCTGGATAAACGCGAGGCGGCAATCAAGGGCTCGGGCGAGATCGGCTTTACCGTGGTGTCCATCAGCTTCTCGCTGGTGGCGGCGTTTATTCCGCTGCTGTTCATGGGCGGTGTGGTCGGGCGGCTGTTCAAGGAGTTTGCGCTGACGGCCACCTCGACCATCCTGATTTCGGTGGTGGTTTCGCTGACTTTGGCGCCGACCCTGGCCGCGCTGTTCATGCGCGCGCCGACTCATCATGCCCATGACAAACCGGGCTTCAGCGAGCGCCTGCTCGCTGGCTACGCGCGCAACCTGCGCCGTGCGCTGGCGCATCAACGCAGCATGGCAGCGATCTTTATGCTGACCCTGGCGTTGGCCGTGGTCGGCTACGTGTTTATCCCCAAGGGTTTCTTCCCGGTGCAGGACACCGGCTTTGTACTCGGCACCAGCGAAGCGGCGGCCGATGTGTCGTACCCGGACATGGTCGCCAAGCACAAGGCGCTGGCCGAGATCGTCAAGGACGACCCGGCAGTGGCCGCGTTTTCCCACTCGGTGGGCGTGACCGGCAGCAACCAGACCATCGCCAACGGCCGTTTCTGGATCGCCTTGAAGGACCGCGGTGATCGCGATGTATCCGCCAGCCAGTTCATTGACCGCATCCGCCCCAAACTGGCCAAGGTGCCTGGCATCGTCTTGTACCTGCGCGCCGGCCAGGACATCAACTTGAGTTCCGGCCCAAGCCGCGCCCAGTATCAATATGTGCTCAAGAGCAACGACGGCGCGACGCTCAATACCTGGACCCAACGCCTGACCGAAAAACTGCGCGCCAACCCGGCCTTTCGCGACCTGTCCAACGACTTGCAACTGGGCGGCAGCATCACTCACATCAGCATCGACCGCCAGGCGGCGGCGCGCTTTGGCCTCACCGCTACCGATGTCGACCAGGCGCTGTATGACGCGTTCGGCCAGCGCCAGATCAACGAGTTCCAGACCGAGATCAACCAGTACCAGGTGGTGCTGGAACTCGACACCCAACAGCGCGGCAAGGCCGAAAGCCTGAACTACTTTTACCTGCGCTCACCGTTGACCAACGAGATGGTGCCGCTGTCGGCACTGGCCAAGGTCGACCCGCCCAGCGTGGGGCCGTTGTCCATCAGCCATGACGGCATGTTCCCGGCGGCCAACCTGTCATTCAACCTGGCACCCGGCGTGGCATTGGGTGATGCGGTGATCATGCTCAACCAGGCCAAAAACGAAATCGGCATGCCGACCACCCTGATCGGCACCTTCCAGGGTGCGGCCCAGGCGTTCCAAAGCTCTTTGGCCAGCCAACCGTGGCTGATCCTGGCGGCGCTGGTGGCGGTCTATATTATTTTGGGCGTGCTCTATGAGAGCTTCGTGCACCCGCTGACGATCATCTCCACCTTGCCCTCGGCGGGCTTGGGCGCGTTGATCATGCTGTGGTTGCTGGGCCAGGACTTTTCGATCATGGCCTTGATCGGGCTGGTGCTGCTGATCGGTATCGTCAAGAAAAACGGCATCCTGATGATCGACTTTGCCCTGGAGGCCCAGCGCGTGCGCGGGCTGCCACCTGAGGAGGCGATTTATGAAGCCTGCGTCACCCGGTTCCGGCCGATCATCATGACCACCCTCGCCGCCCTGCTCGGCGCCGTGCCGTTGATGCTGGGCTCCGGGCCAGGCGCCGAACTGCGCCAGCCGCTGGGGATCGCGGTGGTCGGCGGCCTGTTGGTGAGCCAGGCGCTGACGCTGTTCACCACACCGGTCATATACTTGTACCTTGAGAAGTTTTTCCACAGGCCCAAACCAGCGCTGGCGCTGGCGACCACACACTAAAGGCGGGGTCATGCGCGTCCTGATTATTGAAGATGAAGAAAAAACCGCAGACTACTTGCACCGTGGTCTGACCGAACAAGGCTACACCGTGGATGTGGCGCGCGAAGGCGTCGAGGGTTTGCACCTGGCGCTGGAAAACGACTACGCGGTGATCGTGCTTGACGTGATGCTGCCCGGCCTCGACGGCTTTGGGGTGTTGCGCGCACTGCGGGCACGCAAGCAGACGCCGGTGATCATGCTCACTGCTCGCGAGCGTGTGGAAGACCGCATCCGTGGCTTGCGTGAAGGCGCCGATGATTATTTGGGCAAACCGTTTTCGTTCCTCGAACTGGTGGCGCGCCTGCAAGCGCTGACCCGCCGCAGTGGCGGGCATGAGCCGGTGCAAGTCACCGTGGCCGACCTGTGGATCGACCTGATCAGCCGCAAGGCCAGCCGCAACGGCCTGCGCCTGGACCTGACCGCCAAAGAGTTCTCGCTGCTCAGCGTATTGGCACGGCGCCAGGGTGAAATCCTGTCCAAGACCGCGATTGCGGAAATGGTCTGGGACATCAATTTCGACAGCGACGCCAATGTGGTGGAAGTGGCGATCAAGCGCCTGCGCGCCAAGCTCGACGGGCCGTTCGAACACAAGTTGCTGCACACCATTCGTGGCATGGGTTATGTGCTGGAGAGCAGAAGTGTCGGCTAACTCCATCGCCCTGCGCCTGAGCGGCATGTTCACGCTGGTGGCGCTGCTGATTTTCGTGTTGATCGGCGGCGC
This sequence comes from Pseudomonas sp. PA-5-4B, assembly GCF_021606215.1. NCBI lineage: Bacteria > Pseudomonadati > Pseudomonadota > Gammaproteobacteria > Pseudomonadales > Pseudomonadaceae > Pseudomonas > Pseudomonas sp. PA-5-4B. The sequence goes on from NZ_WKDB01000051.1 coordinate 5,173, forward strand.
GCTGTACCAGCAAGTGGATCGCGGCCTGGGCTTGTTGCCGGGCGCCGAACTGGATGCGCGCTACAGCGTGCTGGAATCCTCGGTGAACCGCTTCGGCACGCCGGACCACTGGGCAAAAATCACCGCCAAGTTGAAGTTGCTCGGCGAAGAAGACCCGCGCATCCGCTTCTGGGTGGTGAGCAGCGACCCGAGCTACGAATACGGCACCCCCGACGCGCAGATCCGCGCATTCGCCCAAGGGCCGACCGGCAAACGCGACTTGCGCCTGCCTGGGCATGAATACCCGTTCAAGGTGTTGCTCAGCCAGTTCGCGGCCAAGGATCAACGCCCGCCGCTGCGCTTTATGATCGCCATCGACACCGAGAACTTCCGCGCCACTCAGCACCATCTGTTGATGGCCTTGATCGGCCTGGCCTGTGTCGGTGTGGCGCTGGCGGCACTGTTGGGCTTTTGGGTCTCGCGTATCGGCCTCAAGCCGCTGGGCAAACTTTCGGATGAAGCGCAAAAACTCGCACCGCCCAAACTCTCCGGGCGCCTGCAGTTATCGCCCTTGCCGCCGGAGCTGAGCCAGTTCGTCAACTCATTCAACTCCACCCTGGATCGGGTCGAACAGGCGTATTCACGCCTGGAGTCGTTCAATGCCGATGTGGCCCACGAACTGCGCTCGCCGCTGACCAACCTGATCGGCCAGACCCAAGTGGCGCTCACCCGTGGTCGTTCGGCCGAGCATTACTTCGAGGTGCTGCAATCGAACCTCGAAGAGCTGGAACGCCTGCGCTCGATCATCAATGACATGCTGTTCCTGGCCAGCGCCGACCAGGGCAGCAAGGCCACCAAACTGATCGAAAGCTCCCTGGCCGATGAAGTCGCCACCACCCTCGACTACCTGGACTTCATCCTCGAGGACGCCCAAGTCAAAGTGCGCGTACACGGAGATGCCTTGGTGCACATCGAAAAAGCCCACCTGCGCCGCGCGCTGATCAACCTGCTGAGCAATGCGGTGCAGCACACTGCGCCGGGGCAGATCATCGACGTGAGCATTGAGGTGCAGGAGCAGTGGGTGGCGATCGGGGTGACCAACCCCGGCGATGAGATCGCCCGTGAGCATTTGCCGCGCTTGTTTGAACGCTTCTACCGGGTGGACGCGTCGCGCAGTAACAGCGGCGCAAATCATGGGCTGGGGCTGGCGATCGTCAAGGCGATTGCATTGATGCACGGCGGTGATGTGTTTGTGCGCAGTGAGGGCGGTGGCAATACTTTTGGCATTACCTTGCCGGTCTGACTCACCAGAACACATCGATCCAGTGTGGGCCAGCTCCCACACAAGCCAGATCCCACAAAGCCAGCTTCCCCACTGGATCTCAAAGGTCTGACTGTTGCGGTTTGGGCAACAGTCATTATCTTGTTACACTCTATATCGCACCGCTCACCTGCGTTACTTTGACGCACCGATGAGCGCGACGGCAAGGCAGCTTCCCGCTCACCCGAATTTCCCTCGACTTATTTCCAGGGCTCTACACTGGGAATCTGTTTAAAGCCGCTGACTTCAGCGGCTTTTTTTTGCCGTAAAAAAAGGCCAGGCACACCCCCACGACATTGGCCGTTTTCGATTGACCAAAGGAGCTAAACCGGTGAAGAACTCGCTGACGTTCACCCCGTTATTCCTCGCGATTGCAGCAACGATCGTCCCCCTTGCCCACGCGGCAGACTCGACCCCCGCTGACGGTTTCGTCGAAGGCTCAAGCCTGAAGATCAACACCCGCAACTACTACATGAACCGCGACCGCCGCGACACTCACACCGATGACAGCAAAGAATGGGGCCAGGGTTTCATCGGCACATTCGAATCCGGCTACACCCAAGGCACCGTCGGCTTTGGCCTGGACCTCAATGCCATGCTCGGCCTCAAGCTCGACGGCGGCGGTGGCACTGACGGTTCCAGCATCCTGCCGTACGGCAGCGGCAACGGCAAAGCGCCTGGCTCGTTCTCCACCGCGGGCGGCACTTTGAAAATGCGTGCCTTCGACACCGAACTCAAAGCCGGCGACCTGTTCCTCAACAACCCGGTGATCGCCGGCGGCATGACCCGCATGTTGCCGCAGACGTTCCGGGGTGTGAGCCTGGCCAACCACAGCTTCGACGGCTGGATGTTCGAAGGCGGCCAGGCCAGCTTTACCAAACTCTACAACCAGAGCGGCCACCGACGCATCGGCACCAGCTACGGCACCCTGCCCGCCAACGCCGACAGCCAACACCTGAACTGGGCCGGTGTGTCCTTCAGCGGCGTCCCGGGCCTGACCAGCAACCTGTACGCCTCCGAACTCAAGGATGTATGGCACCAGTACTACTACGACCTGGACTACACCTACGCGCTGAACGATCTTGTCAGCCTCAACCCAGGCCTGCACTACTACCACACCCAGGACACCGGCCAGTCGTTGCTCGGCAGCATCGACAACAACACTTACAGCCTGCATTTCACCGTAGGTGTTGGTCACCACAGCGTCACCGCCGCGTACCAGCGGGTCAACGGCAACACGCCGTTCGACTACATCACCCAGGGCGACAGCGTGTACCTGGACAATTCCCAGCAATACTCGGACTTCAACGGCCCCAACGAGCGCTCGTGGAAGCTCAAGTACGCCTACGACTTTGCAGGCCTCGGCATGCCCGGGCTGACGTCCGCCGTGTCGTATATCAGCGGCAAGACCGACCTGACCAAGGTCGACCCCAACAGCCGCGGCTACAGCGCCTGGTACAGCGCCGACGGCAAAGACGCCAAGCACTGGGAACGCGACATCGACGTGAAGTACGTGGTGCAAGGCGGCAAAGCCAAGGACCTGGCCGTGCGCCTGCAATGGGCAACCAATCGCGGTGGCAATGGCTACTCGGCGGTGGACCGGGATGTGGATGAATACCGCGTGATTGTGGATTACCCGATCAACGTGTTTTAGGCATAAATCTGCCAGACGATGAATAGCTGATGTGGGAGCTGGCTTGTGTGGGAGCTGGCTTGCCTGCGATAGCATCGCTGCGGTGTTATAGATGTACCGAGGTGTCTGCATCGCAGGCAAGCCAGCTCCCACCAAACCTGCGATTGCCTACTACGCTATTGGCATCCTCGAAGCAGAAGTACGCCCGATGAGCCCAAGTCTCTACCGACCCACCCCTCGCCCGGAACGCTTGCTGATCCTGGGCAGTTGCCTCACGGTCTTTGTGATCGTGGCGATCGTCACCGCGCTGCTGATTCGCGAACATGCCAACACCTTGCAGACCGCCAAGCGCACCGCCAATAACATCACCCAACTGATCGACGCCGATGTGCTGCGTAACGTCGAACTCTATGACATGGCCCTCAAGGGCCTGATCGCCGCCACCGAACGCAGCGACCTGCAGGGTGTGTCCGCCAGTATCCGCCATCTGGTGCTGTTCGATCGCTCTGCCGCTGCACCCTTCAAGGGCGACATTCTGTTGCTGGACCCCAGTGGTGAAGTGATAGCCGACTCCTCGCTGCTCACACCCAAGACCGGCAACTTCGCTGATCGCGATTATTTTCAGGCACACCGCAAAAACCCCGACCTGGGGCTGTATATCAGCCGCCCATTCCTGGCCCGTTGCGTGTGTGATGACCAGTGGCGCATCGCATTCAGCCGCCGCGTGTCATCGCCGGACGGGCGCTTCCTGGGCGTGGCGGTGGCCTCGATGCGCCTGTCGTACTTCCAACAGTTGTTCAGCGGCCTGAACATCGGAAGCAACGGCACCATCAACCTGATCAACCACCAAGGCATCCTGCTGGCGCAACAACCGCTGCTGGAAGTGGACATGATCGACAAGGACTTGAGCCAGCGGCCCAATGTCGCGCGTATGCTGCGTGAACGCGACGGCAGCTTTCGGGGCGTCTCCAGCGTCGACAACCAGCCACGGCTCTATAGTTTCTCGAATGTGGGCAGCTTGCCCTTAATTGTCGCGGTGGCGTTGTCCAGCGATGAAATCTTTGCCCCATGGCGGCGTGCCGCGTGGCTGGTCAGCATAGCAACGGGCGTGTTGTGCATCGGCCTGCTGTGGCTGACCTGGATGCTGAGCAAGGAGCTGCGTCGCCGTCATCGTGCCGAACAAGTGCTGTCAGAACTGGCAGCCACCGACGCCCTCACCGGCCTTGCCAACCGCCGTACCCTGGACCAGCGCCTGCGCCTGGAATGGGACCGCGCACAACGCTCAACCGAGCCGCTGAGCCTGCTGATGATCGACGTGGATCACTTCAAGGCCTTCAACGACCTGCATGGCCATCACGGCGGCGATGAGGCTTTGCGCGCGGTTGCCCAAGTGATCGAAGACAACATCCGCCGCCCGGCTGACCTGGCAGCGCGCTACGGTGGCGAAGAGTTTGCAGTGGTGCTGCCCCATACCGACGCCAAGGGTGCCTGGTTGATTGCCGAACATATCCGCAGCAGCGTCGAGCATTTGCCACGGGTGGCCGGTGCCGACGGGCCTATTACAGTGAGTATCGGCATGAGCACCTGGCAAAAGCGCAGCCGCATGGCACTTGAGGACTTGCTGCTCAATGCTGATCAGGCGCTGTATGAGGCCAAGCACACCGGGCGCAACCGCATTGTGGAGGCTGCGGCCCGCTAGGTGATCGTTCCCACGCTCCGCGTGGGAATGCCTCTTCTGACGCTCTGCGTCAGGCTTCGGGACGCGGAGCGTCCAGGGCTGCATTCCCACGCGCGTGGGAACGATCGGCATAAAAAAAAGGCCACCCGAAGGTGGCCTTTCAAAACTAAAGAAAGAGAGTTGTTACTTACACCGCCGCAACGGGACGCATGTAAGAGATCGGTGCGGTGCTGGCATCTTCGAAGGTCACGACTTCCCAAGCGTCTGTCTGCTCAATCAACTTGCGCAGCAGCTGGTTGTTAAGGGCGTGGCCCGACTTGAAGCCTTTGAACTCGCCTATCAGGCTATTGCCCAGCAGGTAGAGGTCACCGATTGCATCGAGGATCTTGTGCTTCACGAATTCGTCTTCATAGCGAAGGCCGTCTTCGTTCAGTACACCATCCGCGTCGACCACAATGGCGTTTTCAACGCTGCCGCCGAGTGCGAGGTTGTGCTTGCGCAGGTACTCGATGTCACTCATGAAACCAAAGGTACGGGCGCGGCTGACTTCTTTTACGAACGAAGTGCTGGAAAAATCCACGCTTGCACTTTGGGTGCGGTCACGGAATACCGGGTGATCGAAATCGATCTCAAAGCTCACTTTAAAGCCTTCGAACGGGACGAAGGTGGCGCGCTTGTCGCCGTCTTCTACTGTCACTTCCCGCAGAATGCGAATGAACTTCTTGGCTGCGTCCTGTTCTTCCAGGCCGGCAGATTGAATCAAGAATACGAAGGGTCCAGCGCTGCCATCCATGATGGGGACTTCGGACGCGGAGAGCTCGACGTAGGCGTTATCGATGCCCAGGCCAGCCATGGCCGAGAGCAAGTGCTCCACCGTGTCCACTTTGACGTCACCGTTGACCAACGTGGTCGACATCGTGGTTTCGCCAACATTTTCCGCGCGAGCAGGAATCTGCACCACAGGGTCCAGGTCGGCACGAACAAACACGATGCCGGTGTCGACAGGTGCGGGCTTGAGGGTCAGGTATACCTTCTCCCCGGAGTGCAGACCTACACCTGTGGCACGGATAATATTCTTCAGGGTGCGTTGTTTAATCATGGCTTGGACCGCTTCAGCGCAAATTGCGAACTGGTATCAACAAAGGCTGGCGATAATAACAGACCAGACCTTTGCTGAACACCAATCACCTTCATAGCCCTGATACATTCCATTAATCGGCCTGACGACGCAAGAATGCCGGGATGTCCAGGTAGTCCAGGTCATCTTGCGGATTCGGGCTACGGGACGCCGCAGCACCGGCCTGAGCCTGGTTGCGCATCACGGTCGGACGGTCCAGGTCACGATAGTTCACAGACGGCAGTTCCTGGCGCGCAGGCGCTGGAGCGGCAGCTTGCTGGCTGGCGTGGCTGTTGTGGCCGGTGTGAACGGTATTGTCGATGACCTTTACAGGCTTCTCGATTTTTGCGCCCAGGCCGGTGGCAACCACGGTCACGTGCAGTTCGTCGCGCATGTCCGGGTCGATAACGGTACCGACTTTGACCATCGCGTGCTCGGAAGCGAAGGCTTCGATGATGCTACCCACGTCGGAGTACTCACCCAGGGACAGGTCAGGGCCGGCGGTGATGTTCACCAGGATGCCGCGTGCGCCTTGCAGGTTCACGTCTTCGAGCAACGGGTTGCGGATCGCCGCTTCAGTGGCTTCGCGTGCACGGTTCGGACCGCTGGCGCAGCCAGTGCCCATCATCGCCATGCCCATTTCGCTCATCACGGTACGCACGTCGGCAAAGTCGACGTTGATCATGCCTGGGCGCTTGATGATGTCGGAGATTCCGCGAACGGCACCGGCCAGTACATCGTCAGCCTTGGCGAATGCGGACAGCAGGCTTGCGTCCTTGCCCAGGATGGTCAGCAGCTTCTCGTTGGGGATGGTGATCAACGAGTCGACGCTTTCAGACAGCAGACGGATACCTTCGTCGGCGATCTGCATGCGCTTGCGACCTTCGAACGGGAACGGACGCGTCACGACAGCAACGGTCAGAATCCCCATTTCCTTGGCCACTTCGGCAATGATCGGAGCAGCACCGGTACCGGTACCGCCGCCCATGCCGGTGGTGATGAACACCATGTTGGTGCCTTGCAGCACTTCAGCAATACGCTCGCGGTCTTCCAGCGCGGCTTGACGGCCGACTTCCGGGTTGGCGCCAGCGCCGAGGCCCTTGGTCACGGCTGTGCCCAATTGCAGGATGGTCCGCGCGCCGATGCTTTTCAGCGCCTGGGCATCAGTGTTGGCGCAGATGAATTCAACGCCTTCAATGTTGCTCTTGACCATGTGATTGACAGCGTTGCCGCCGCCACCGCCAACACCGATTACTTTGATAACCGGGCTTGCGGGGATGTTGTCTACGAGTTCGAACATGTTCCCTCTCCTTTCGTTTTCTCTAGTTTTTTCGCCTACTACTTACTGCGGTGTTGCGGTAAATCTTTAGAAATTGCCTTTTACCCAAGCCTGCAACCGCTCGAACAACGGCGCTTTGGCTTCATCGTCGCCGCCACGGTAGCTGTCACGGATGCTCGGGCCCGACAGGGAAATGCCGTCGGTCTGCTTTTGCAGCCCGTACAACAGCAAGCCCACGCCGGTGGAATAAATCGGGTTGCGCACCACGTCGCCCAGGCCTTTGACGCCATGGGGCACGCCCAGGCGCACTGGCATATGGAAGATTTCCTCGGCCAGTTCGACCGCGCCTTCCATCTTCGAGGTGCCACCAGTCAGCACGATGCCGGCCGGGATCAAATCTTCGTAGCCGCTGCGGCGCAGTTCAGCCTGGATCAGGGTGAACAGCTCGTCGTAGCGTGGTTCGACCACTTCGGCCAGGGCCTGGCGCGACAGTTCGCGCGGTGGACGGTCGCCCACGCTCGGCACCTTGATGGTTTCACCGGCACCGGCCAGTTTGGCCAGGGCGCAGGCGTAGCGGATCTTGATTTCTTCGGCGTACTGGGTCGGTGTACGCAGCGCCATGGCGATGTCGTTGGTGACCTGGTCGCCCGCAATCGGGATCACGGCAGTGTGACGGATCGCACCTTCGGTGAAGATCGCGATGTCGGTGGTGCCACCGCCGATGTCGACCAGGCACACGCCCAGCTCTTTTTCGTCGTCGGTGAGTACTGAGTAGGCCGAGGCCAACTGCTCAAGAATGATGTCGTCGATTTCCAGGCCGCAGCGGCGCACGCATTTTTCAATGTTCTGTGCGGCGTTGACGGCACAGGTCACCACGTGAACCTTGGCTTCCAGGCGCACGCCCGACATGCCCAGCGGCTCACGCACGCCTTCCTGGTTATCGATCACGTAGTCCTGCGGCAAGGTGTGCAGCACGCGCTGGTCAGCCGGGATCGCCACGGCCTGGGCGGCGTCGAGTACGCGTTCAAGGTCGGCCGAGCTGACTTCACGATCACGGATCGCCACGATGCCGTGGGAGTTCAGGCTACGGATATGGTTGCCGGCCACGCCGACGAACGCCGAGTGAATCCGGCAACCGGCCATCAGCTGCGCTTCTTCAATGGCGCGCTGGATCGACTGCACGGTGGACTCGATGTTCACCACCACGCCCTTCTTCAGGCCCCGGGACGGATGCGTGCCGATACCGACGATTTCGATCACACCGTCTTCCCCGACCTCGCCGACCAGCGCCACCACCTTGGAGGTGCCGATATCGAGACCGACGATCATTTTTCCGCTTTGCACGTTTGCCATGGGTCCTGCCTCTTCTTAATTCTTCGCGACAGCGGGTTTGGCTGTCGTCGGCGCAGCTGGTTCACGCCAGCCGACGGCCAGGCCGTTGGCGTAACGCAGGTCGACGCTCGCAATGTTCGTAATCTGTTCTTTCAAGGTCTTGTCATAGATGGCAATAAAGCGGCGCATCTTTTCCACCAAGCGGTCGCGTCCCAGCAACAACTCGATGCCCGGGCCGGAACTGCCTGCCCCGGTGGTCAAAAACCAGCTGCCCCGCTCACGCAATTCCAGGCGTGCGATGGAGAAACCCAGTGGCCGCAGCATCTGGCTCAGCGCCTGGTACTGCTGCATCACTTGCTGCTGCGCCCGCTGTGGCCCGAACAACTGCGGCAGGTGCTCATAGTTGGCCACCTCACGCGGCGCGAACGCCTGGCCCTGGTTGTTCAACAGTGCGCCATCGCCCCAACGGGCCACGGGCAGTTGTTCTTCCAGGCGGATCGTCACCTGGTCCGGCCATACACGGCGGACTTCGGCGTGAGCGATCCACGGCATCTGTTCCAGTTCTGCGCGCATACCCGCCAGGTCGATGGTAAAGAAGCTCGCCGCCAGGTACGGGCCGATGCGCTGCTGTACCGCTTGCTGGCTGATGTAGCTCAAGTCGCCCTGCACGCTGATCTTGGTGATCGGCCGGTCGGCATACGGCAACAGGCGTTGTGCGCCCTCGTAAGTACCGAAGCCCAACGCCACCAGCAACACCGGCCAGAACAGCGCTTTAAGAAAACCAAAGTTGGCTTTCGGCAGGCGCGCCGACATCGGCTCTTTAGCCACCATTCGGCTGGCACCTCGAGGCACCGGCTTGCGGCTGGGCACTGGAGGTTGCTGATGACGAAGCGATGCGCCGTTCATGGGGTTAGCCTCTTGGCTCAATGCTTGCGGCCAGGATCGCCAGCACTAACTGCTGGAAGTCCAGACCGGCAGCACGGGCTGCCATAGGTACCAGGCTGTGATCGGTCATGCCGGGAGCGGTGTTGACTTCAAGGAACCAGAAATTCCCTTGGTCATCCTGCATCACGTCTGCCCGCGCCCAACCGGCGATACCCAGTGCCTCACAGGCTTTCGCCGTGAGGTCCATCAATTCCTGTTCCTTGGTTGCGTCGAGGCCACACGGGATCCGGTACTGAGTATCGGAAGCCACGTACTTGGCGTCGTAGTCGTAAAAGGTGTGGGGCGTGCCCAATGCGATAGGTGGCAATACCTGGCCACGCAGGGTGGCGATGGTGTACTCGGGACCCTGGATCCACTGTTCCACCAACACTTGCGAATCATAGGTACTTGCCGCTTTCCATGCGTCGATCAATTCGGCGGCCGAGTTCACTTTGGCCATGCCGATACTTGAGCCTTCATGGGCAGGTTTGACGATCAAAGGCAGGCCCAGTTCCTTGGCTGCAGAAATACAATCGTCTTCGCTGCACAGCACGCTGTGACGTGGGGTTGGAATACCCAGGCTGTGCCACACCTGCTTGGTGCGCAACTTGTCCATGGCCAGTGCCGAAGCGAGGATTCCGCTGCCGGTGTAAGGGATGCCAGCGCACTCGAGCAAGCCTTGCATGCTGCCGTCTTCACCGCCACGGCCGTGCAGAATGATGAAGGCACGGTCGATCTTCTCGGCCTGCAAGCGGGCAAGGAAATCATCGCCCACATCGATACCGAATGCGTTTACGCCGGCGCTTTGCAGCGCTTCCAGTACGGCATTGCCGGACTTGAGCGAGACTTCGCGCTCAGCGCTCTTGCCGCCGAACAATACCGCTACGCGGCCGAAGTCGGCAGGCGTTATGGTCGAGAACAGAGTGTCGTAATGCGTGATCATTTCGACTTCCCCTTTGCAGCCGCAAACAGCGGGCTGGCGAGCAGCTTGGGCGCAAGGCCACCGATATCACCGGCGCCCTGGCACAGCAGGATGTCACCGGCACGCAGCAGCGGCTTGACGATCGGCGCCAGGTCCACACCGCGCTCGATGTAGATCGGGTCCAACTGGCCACGCTGACGGATGCTGTTGCACAGCTTGCGGCTGTCGGCGCCCGGAATCGGCTCTTCACCGGCCGGGTAGACTTCCATCAGCAGCAGCACGTTGGCATCGGCCAATACATTCACAAAGTCGTCGTACAGGTCGCGGGTGCGGCTGTAGCGATGCGGCTGGTAAACCATCACCAGACGGCGCTCCGGCCAGCCACCGCGCACGGCTTTAATAACGGCTGCAACTTCAGTTGGGTGGTGACCGTAGTCGTCCACCAGCATCACGTCGCCGCCTTCTACCGGCAGTTGACCGTAGACCTGGAAGCGCCGGCCGACACCGGCAAAACGCGACAGGCCTTCGACGATGGCTTCATCGCTGACGCCTTCATCGGAAGCAATGCAAATGGTCGCCAGCGAATTCAATACGTTGTGGTTGCCCGGCATGTTCACCGATACGTCCAACGGCTCGCGGTCAGGGCGCAGCACGGTGAAGAAGGTTTGCATGCCTTCCTGGCGCACATTGATCGCGCGCACGTCGGCGTCTTCGCTGAAGCCGTAGGTCACGGTTGGGCGTTTGACCGATGGCAGGATCTCACGCACCACCGGATCGTCCAGGCACACCACGGCCAAACCGTAGAACGGCAGGTTGTGCAGGAACTCGACGAAGGTTTTCTTCAACTTGTTGAAGTCACCGTCGTAGGTGGCCATGTGGTCTTCGTCGATGTTGGTCACCACAGCGACCAGCGGCTGCAGGTGCAGGAAGCTCGCATCACTTTCATCGGCTTCGGCGATCAGGTAACGGCTGGTGCCGAGCTGGGCATTGGTGCCGGCTGCATTCAGGCGGCCACCAATCACGAAGGTCGGGTCCAGGCCACCGGCGGCGAACACCGAGGCGATCAGGCTGGTGGTGGTGGTTTTGCCGTGCGTACCGGCCACGGCGATACCGTGGCGATAGCGCATCAGCTCGGCCAGCATCTCGGCGCGTGGCACCACTGGAATACGGCGCTCAAGGGCGGTGGCCACTTCCGGGTTGGAGGTGTTCACGGCGCTGGACACCACCAGCACGTCAGCCTCGGCGGCGTTCTCGGCGCGGTGGCCGATAAAGATCTGTGCGCCGAAGGTTTTCAGGCGATCGGTCACCGGCGACTCTTTCAAGTCTGAGCCGGACACTTGATAGCCCAGGTTCAGCAGTACTTCGGCAATCCCGCACATGCCCACGCCGCCGATGCCGACGAAGTGGATACGACGGATGCGGCGCATTTCGGGCTGCGGCATGGCTTTCTGATTCTCAACCATGGGCCACCTCCAGGCAGATATCGACCACGGTGCGGGTTGCGTCAGGTTTAGCCAGGCGGCTTGCGGTGCTCGCCATGCTGTTGAGTCGTTCCGGTTGCATCAAAACCTCGGTCAGGCGTGCGGCCAAATCGGCGGCGCCAGTCGTTCTTTGCGGCAGCAGGAAGGCAGCGCCCTCCCCGGCCAAATATTCGGCGTTGCGGGTCTGGTGATCGTCGATGGCGTGGGGCAAAGGCACCAGCAAGGACGGCAGACCGGCGGCGGCCAGTTCACTGACGGTCAGCGCACCAGCGCGACAGACCACCAGGTCGGCCCAGCCATAGGCATGGGCCATGTCTTTGATGAAAGGCTGTACATTCGCCTCGACACCGGCCTCGCGATAGCGGGCAGCGGTGATTTCATCGTGGTTTTTACCGGCCTGGTGGAACACTTCGGGACGCAGGTCCACGGGCAGCAGCGCCAAGGCTTCGGGCAGCAATTTGTTCAACGGCTCCGCGCCCAGGCTTCCGCCCAGGATCAGCAAGTGTGGCTTACGGCCCTCCAGCGCCTGACGGGCAATGGCCATGAACAGTTCGGTGCGCACCGGGTTGCCGGTGGTACGCAACTTGTCCGAGGCGCCAAAAGTCTTCGGGAACGCCTCGCACACTCGGCTGGCCAAAGGCACCAACAGGCGGTTGGCAGTGCCGGCAACGGCGTTCTGTTCGTGCACGATCACCGGTACGCCGGCGAGCTTGGCGGCAACACCACCAGGGCCAGTCACATAACCACCAAAGCCCAGCACGCACACCGGCTTCAACTCACGAATCACTTTGCGCGCCTGCCACACCGCCTTGAGCAACACGAACGGTGCCTTGAGCAGGGACAACTTGCCCTTGCCACGCAAGCCGGTGACGTTGATCAAGTGCAGCGGCAAGCCGGCATTCGGGACCAATTCGTTTTCGATGCCACGTGGCGTACCGAGCCAATGCACGGTGTAGCCACGGTTCTGGAATTCGCGCGCGCAAGCCAGGGCCGGGAACACATGGCCCCCGGTGCCGCCTGCCATGATCAGCACGTTAGCGCCCATGGTCCGGCTCCTCGGCAAAATCGCTCTCGCTGAATTCCATCTCTTCGCTGCCCAGGTGGGTGCGACTCTCCCACTCGATGCGCAGCAGCAAGCCCAGGCACACGCAGCAGATGACCAACGAGCTGCCGCCGTAGCTGAGAAACGGCAGGGTCAAACCCTTGGTCGGCAAGCGACCGATGTTTACCCCGATGTTGATCAGCACCTGACCAATCCACAAAAACGCCAAGCCGTAGGCGACATAAGCTGCGAAAAACTGCTTGGCTTTCTCGGCCCAAAGACCGATGTAAAGCGCCCGTACGCAGACGAACATGAACAGTGCAACGGTGCACAGGGAACCCACGGCACCGAGTTCTTCGGCCAGCACGGAGAACACGAAGTCGGTATGCGCTTCCGGCAGGTAGAACTGCTTCTGCACGCTATTGCCCAGCCCAACACCCAGCCATCCGCCGCGACCAAAGGCGATCAGCGCCTGGGTCAACTGGTAGCCGGAGCCGAACTGATCGGACCAGGGGTCGGTAAAGGTAATCAGGCGCGCCATACGGTACGGTTGTGCTTCCACCAGCAGGTAAACCGCGACCACCGCCAGCACCACCATCATGGCGAACCGGAACAAGCCCACACCGCCGAGAAACAGCATCGCCGCCGCCGCGCCCATCATTACGACGGTGGCACCGAAGTCGGGCTCCATCAGCAACAGGCCAGCCATGGGCAGCAGCACGATGAACGGCTTGAAGAAGCCCATCCAGCTTTCGCGTACTTCTTTCTGGCGACGGACCAGGTAGCCGGCGAGGTAGATCACCACGAACACCTTGGCGATTTCCGACGGCTGCACGTTAAACGCGCCGAAGCCGATCCAGCGCATCGAACCGTTCACCTCACGGCCGATGCCGGGCAGGATCACCATGATCAACAAACCAAACGCGCCGATCAGCATCAGCCAACCCAGGCGCTGCCAGGTAGCGATGGGGATCATCATGGTGACGATGCAGGCGCCGAGACCGATCACCAGGTACACCAGGTGACGGATCATCATGTACAGGGTGTTGCCCGACTGCACTGCGGCCACTTCCGAGGACGCCGAAGTGATCATGACCAACCCCAGGCCCAGCAGCGCCAGGCAGCCGGCGAGCATTGGGAAGTCGAGGTCGATACCGCGACCTGTGATGATCGGCGACGGGTACGGCTTGATAATATTTCTGAAATTCATGCCAAGGCCTCCACGGCGCGAGCGAACAGCTGGCCGCGCTCTTCGTAGTTCTTGAACATGTCGAAACTGGCGCACGCCGGCGACAGCAACACCGCATCCCCCGGCTGGGCCAGGGCCTTGCATTGAGCAATCGCATCGTCCAGCGAGGTTGCGCGTACCTGCGGTACTGCGTCGCCCAACGCGGCGGCGATCAAGTCCGCGTCACGGCCGATCAGCACCACGGCGCGGCAATGTGCAGCCACCGGGCCTTTAAGGTCTTTGAAGTCGGCACCCTTGCCGTCGCCACCGGCGATCAGCACAAGCTTGCCGTCGATATCAGCGCCGAGCCCTTCGATGGCAGCCAGTGCGGCACCCACGTTGGTGGCCTTGGAATCGTTGTAGTAGCTCACGCCATTGAGGTCGCGTACCCACTGGCAGCGATGCTCGAGGCCGCCGAAGGTGCGCAGGCTCGACAGCATCGCATCAAATGGCAGGCCGACGGCGTGACCCAACGCCAGGGCCGCCAATGCATTGGATTGGTTGTGCGCGCCACGGATTTTCAATTCACGTACCGGCATCAGGTTCTGGAATTCGAAGGCCAGGTATTTCTCGCCGTTCTCTTCGCGAATGCCGAAGGCTTTGAAATCCGGCTTGCCCAGGCCAAAGGTCCAGCAGGGCATGCCTTCGCCCATCAGCGGACGGCTCAGGGCATCCTGGCGGTTGACCACAAATTGCCTGGCACCACGGAAAATCCGGTGCTTGGCCAGGTGGTACGCCGGCAGGCCGCTGTAGCGGTCCATGTGGTCTTCACTCACGTTCAACACGGTGGCGACTTCAGCCCCCAGATCGTGGGTGGTTTCGAGCTGGAAGCTCGACAGTTCCATCACGTACAACTCGATGTCGTCGCTGAGCAGGTCCAGCGCTGGCGTGCCGAGGTTACCGCCCACGGCCACGCGCTTGCCGGCCGCAGCCGCCATCTCGCCGACCAGGGTGGTCACGGTGCTTTTCGCGTTGGAGCCGCTGATGGCCACGATCGGTGCCTTCGCATAGCGCGCAAACAGGTCGATGTCGCCGGACAGCTTCACGCCACGCGCCGCTGCCGCTTGCAGGGCCGGTGTCGCCAAGGCCAGGCCGGGGCTCACGTAGAGCTCATCGGCACGGCACAGAAACTCGACATCCAGCTCGCCACAACGCACTTCCACGTGCGGGTAGTCACGGCGCAGCGTGACCAGCTCCGGTGGATTTTCCCGCGTATCGGCCACGGCAAACGACGTGCCCCGGTTCGCCAGGAAGCGAACCAGGGACATGCCGCTCTTGCCGAGGCCGACAACGATGCGGAAGTGGTCTGAAGCGATCAGGGACACTCGTTTCTACCTCAGTTTCAGGGTGGCAAGGCCGACCAGTACCAGAATCACGGTGATGATCCAGAAACGGACAATCACACGCGGCTCTGGCCAGCCCTTGAGTTCAAAGTGGTGGTGAATCGGCGCCATACGGAACACGCGGCGCCCGGTCAATTTGAAGGAGGCCACCTGGATGACCACCGACAGGGTTTCCATCACGAACACACCGCCCATGATGAACAACACGATTTCCTGGCGGACGATCACCGCGATGGTGCCCAAGGCTGCGCCCAGCGCCAGCGCGCCGACGTCGCCCATGAAGACTTGGGCGGGATAGGTGTTGAACCACAGGAAACCCAGGCCGGCACCGATCAGGGCGCCGCAGAACACGATCAACTCACCTGCGCCCGGCACATAAGGGATCAGCAGGTATTCAGCGAATTTTACGTTACCCGACAGGTAGCAGAAGATGCCGAGCGCGCCACCGACCATCACGGTCGGCATGATCGCCAGGCCGTCGAGGCCATCAGTCAGGTTCACCGCGTTGCTGGAGCCGACGATCACGAAGTAGGTCAGCACCACAAAGCCAACGCCCAGTGGAATGCTGGCGTCCTTGAGCATCGGAATGATCAAGGTGGTTTCGACGGCGCTTGGCGCGGTCATGTACAGGAAGATCGCAGCGCCAAGGCCAAACACCGACTGCCAGAAGTACTTCCAGCGGCTGGGCAAACCCTTGGAGTTTTTCTCGATCACTTTGCGGTAGTCATCGACCCAGCCGATCGCGCCGAACAACAGGGTCACCAGCAACACCGTCCACACGTAGCGGTTATGCAGGTCGGCCCACAGCAAGGTGCTGATACCGATGGAAGACAGGATCAGCGCACCGCCCATGGTCGGGGTGCCGGATTTGGACAGGTGCGACTGCGGGCCGTCATTACGAACCGATTGACCAATTTGCAGGTTCTGCAGGGTGCGGATCATCCACGGCCCCAGGAACAGCGACAAAGACAGCGCAGTCAGCACACCCAGGATCCCGCGCAGGGTCAGGTACTGAAAGACCGCGAAGCCTTTGTGGAACTGTTGCAGATACTCAGCCAGCAGCAGCAGCATTAATGTTTCTCCGTACTTGAGCCACACAAGGCCGCGACGACGTTTTCCATCACCGCGCTGCGCGATCCCTTGATCAAAATGGTTGTGTGTTTGTCGTGTTCAGCCGCCACCAGCGCCTGGATCAGCTCGGCCTGGGTAGCGAAATGCCGCGCACCGAGGCCGAAGGCGTCAACGGCGTGGGCCATGTTCGGGCCAACGGCGTAAAGCGCGTCGACTTTACCGCTCGCGTAGGCGCCGACTTCACGGTGGGACTGCTCGGCCCAGTCGCCCAATTCGGCGATATCGCCCAGCACCAGCACCTTGCGCCCGGCGAAGCTTTTAAGCAGGTCAATAGCGGCGCAGACGGAGGACTGGTTGGCGTTGTAGGTGTCATCAATCACACGCATGCCATTGGTCGCCAGTTGTGCCACGGTGCGGCCTTTGACCGGCTGCACCGCGCCCAGGCCGGTGGCGATACCGAACAGCGATACGCCCAGGGCGGAGGCGGCAGCGGCGGCGGCCAAGGCATTGGCGACGTTATGGTTGCCCAGCAGGTTCAGTTGCACGTGCTCGCTGCCTTGCGGTGTGTGCAAGGTGAAGGACGGGCAACCACGGGCGTCGACGGTGATGTCGGCTGCGTGGAAATCAGCCGCCGCGTTGAGCACGGCAAACGTCAGCACCTTGCGACCGGCGGCGCGCACACGCCAGGTCTCGAAGGCCTTGTCGTCAAGGTTCAATACTGCGGTGCCCGAGGCATCGAGGCCTTCGAGGATTTCGCCCTTGGCTTCGACGATTTTTTCCGGGCCACCGAACTCGCCCACGTGGGCGGTGCCGGCATTGTTGATAATTGCCACGTGAGGCTTGGTCAGCGCCACGGTGTAAGCAATTTCGCCGACGCGCGAAGCGCCCAGCTCGATTACCGCCGCCGTGTGTTCCGGGGCCAGTTCGAGCAGGGTCAATGGAGCGCCGAAATCATTGTTCAGGTTGCCACGGGTGGCGAGCACCGGCCCGCGTGTGCGCAGCACGCCGGCAAGCAGTTCCTTGACCGTGGTTTTGCCGCTGGAGCCAGTGATGGCGGCAACGGGCTTATCAAATACGGCGCGGTTCAGCGCGCCCAACAGCCCGAGGGCCAGGCGGGTATCGGCGACCAGCAATTGCGGCAGCGTCGAGTCCGTGACTTCACGCTGCACCAAGGCACCCACGGCACCTTTGGCGGCTACTTCGTTCAGGTAGTCGTGCCCATCGAAACGCGGGCCGGCCAGTGCAATAAACAGCTGCCCCGGCTTGATGTTGCGACTGTCGATACTGACGCCGTCGAAGCTGCAATCGCTCGACACTACGCGGGCCGACAAGGCCTGGGTCAGTTCGCTGAACTTCATCGCTTTAAGCATGGGCGACCTCCCAGGCAGTCAGGGCGTGATCAGCCTCGACCAGATCGGAGAAGGCATGGCGTTCGCCGTTGATTTCCTGGTAGTCCTCGTGACCTTTACCAGCCAGTACCACCACGTCCTCAGCACTGGCGCTGGCGATCAGCTGGGCAATGGCGGCACCGCGACCGGCAACGAAGGTGGCCTTGGTGGCGTCTTTAAAGCCGACACGGATGTCGTCGAAAATCTGGTTCGGGTCTTCGCTGCGTGGGTTGTCGTCGGTCACGAGCACGCCATCGGCCAGGCGCTCGACGATTTCAGCCATCAGCGGGCGCTTGCCGCGATCACGGTCACCGCCGCAGCCGAACAGGCAGAGCAATTTGCCCTTGGCGTGTGGGCGCAGGGCTTCGAGGACTTTTTCCAGCGCGTCCGGGGTGTGGGCGTAATCGACCACCACCAGTGGCTGAGAGCCGCCACCCAAACGCTGCATACGGCCGGCCGGGCCTTCGAGCTTGGGCAGCACGCGCAGGATTTCGTCCAGGGCGTAATCCAGGCCAAGCAATGCGCCAACAGCCGCGAGCACGTTGCTCAGGTTGAAACGCCCGAGCAAGGTGCTGCGCAAGTGGTGTTCGCCCTGGGGCGTGACCAGCGTGGCGAGCACGCCTTCGTCATTAAATTGGGCTTCACGGCAATACAGATACGCGCTGGAGTCTTCCAGGCTGTAGGTGATCAGGCGTGCTTCGCTGTCTTCGGCAGCCAGTTGGCGGCCGAATGCGTCATCCAGGTTTACCACCCGGCACTTCAGGTCATTCCAGGCGAACAGCTTGGCCTTGGCGGCGGCGTACGCCTCCATGGTGCCGTGGTAGTCGAGGTGGTCGCGAGACAGGTTGGTCATCACCGCCACGTCAAACGCCAAGGCAGTCACACGGCCCTGGTCCAGACCGTGGGATGACACTTCCATGGCAACCGCCTTGGCACCGGCCTTTTTCAGGTCGGCCAGGGTCGCTTGCACGGCGATCGGGTTCGGCGTGGTGTGCAGACCGCTTTGCAGCGCACCGTAAAAACCCGTGCCCAGGGTGCCGACGATGCCGCAATGCTGGCCCAGCAGGTCGAGTGCCTGCGCAACCAATTGGGTCACGCTGGTCTTGCCGTTGGTGCCAGTCACACCGATCAGGTTCAACTGACGGCTCGGGTCACCATAAAAACGCCCGGCGATGTCCGACAGTTGCGCGGCCAGGCCCTTGACCGGAATCAAGGGCACGTCGGTGATCGGCAGCACGGTGGCGCCTTCCACTTCATAAGCCACGGCGGCCGCGCCTCGTTGCAGGGCATCGGCGATATGTGCACGGCCATCGAGCTTGCCGCCGGGCACCGCCAGGAACAGATCACCGGCGCGTACATTACGGCTGTCCAGGCTCAATTCACGAATCAGCAGATCGCGTCCGGCGTGGGCAAAAATCTTGTTCAGGCTAAGAGACATCAGCCGCGCCCTCCATTGGCTTTGACAGCTGCGGCCGGTGGTCCTGCGTTCGCTTGTTGAGTCGGCGGCAGGTTGTCCGGCGTAATATTCATCAGGCGCAGGGTGCCGGACATCACTTTGCTGAATACCGGAGCCGACACCAGGCCACCGAAGTAGCCGGCCTTGCTCGGTTCATCAATCACTACGACGATGGCGTAGCGCGGATCGCTCATCGGACCGAAGCCGGCGAACAGCGAGCGGTAAGAGTTTTCGGCGTAGCCCTTGGTGCCGACCGAGGTTTTACGTGCAGTACCAGACTTGCCGGCCACGTGATAAGCCGGCACCTGTGCCCGGAACACACCGCGCGGGGCTTCGATCACTTGTTGCAGCATGCCTTGTATGGTCTTGGCGACTTTTTCCGGGATTACCTGGGTGGCTTTCGGCGCTTCGTCGACGTGAATCAAGCTCAGTGGAACCATACGGCCATTATTGGCCAATACAGAGAACGCATGGGCCAGCTGGATCGCGGTTACCGACAGGCCGTAGCCGTAGGAGAGCGTGGCAGTCTCGGCTTTTTTCCAGTCGCGGTAGTTCGGCAGGTTGCCCACGCGCTCGCCTGGGAAATCCAGGCCGGTGGGTTGGCCCAAGCCGATTTTTTGCGCCAGGTGATAGATGGTTTCGCCGCCGATATCGAAGGCGACCTTACTCATGCCGACGTTACTGGAGTTGATCAGGATACCTGTCAAATCCAACACTGGCCCTTCGCTGCGGGACACGTCACGAATGGTGTATTTGCCCAACTGCAAGGTGCCTGGGTAAACCTCGACCTTGTCGCTCGGCTTCCAGCGCCCGGTTTCCAGGGCGGCACTCATGGAAATGGCTTTCATGGTCGAACCCGGCTCGAACACGTCGATCATGGCGCGGTTACGCATCATCGCCGGTTGCAGGTTTCGACGGTTGTTCGGGTTGTAGGTCGGCTGGTTGACCATGGCGAGGATCTCGCCGGTCTTGACGTCCATGATCACCAGGCTACCGGCCTTGGCGCCGTTCTCGATGATCGCGTTACGCAGCTCGCGGTTGGCCAGGTACTGCAGACGCAGGTCAATCGACAACGCCAAGGGCTTACCGGCCTTGGCGTTTTTGGTCACCTGGACATCTTTAATCAGTCTGCCGCGTCGATCCTTGATGACCTGCCGTTTGCCGGGCACGCCGGCCAGCCATTCGTCGTAGGCCAGCTCCACACCTTCACGGCCGTGGTCATCAATGTCGGTAAAGCCAACCATATGCGCGGTGGTTTCACCCGCCGGGTAGAAACGACGAAACTCCTCGATGCCATAGACACCGGGGACTTTAAGGTCGAGCACTTGCTGGCCCTGCTCAGGCGTCAGCCCACGCACCAGATAGATGAATTCCTTGTTGGCCTGGGCTTCCAGACGCTCGCTCAAGGCTTTAGGGTCCTGGCCCAGCGCGGCAGCCAGCTCAGGCCATTTGTCCTTGGCGGTTTGCAGTTCCTTGGCATTGGCCCACAGGGTGGTCACCGGCGTACTCACGGCCAGAGGCTCGCCATTACGGTCGGTGATCAGGCCGCGGTGCGCAGGAATCGGGATATGCCGCAGGCTACGGGCATTACCCTCGCCGATCAGGAAGTCGCGGTCGATCACTTGCAGGTCGATAATCCGCCATGCAATCGCGCCGGCCATCAAAGCCAAGATGCCGAGCATCAGGCGAAAGCGCCACGGGTAAAGTGCACCTTCAAGTTTCATCATGGCGCCACCATCCGCACTTCGGCCGCACCAGGAATGTGCATTTTCAGCTGTTCGGTGGCCAGCACTTCAATACGGCTATGGGCCGTCCAGGTGCTTTGTTCAAGGATCAACCGGCCCCATTCCGCCTGCGCTTTGTCACGCACGCTCAATTCCCCGTACAGGGTGTTAAGCAATTGACGGTTGTAGTGGGCGCTGTAAGACACCGCAATTGCGGACACCAGCACGCCGACAAACAACAGCAACATAAAGAAGCTGCCGCCCGGGAGGGGCTTGGCGAAAAGCTTGCTCACCGCAGCTTCTCCGCGACGCGCATAACGGCGCTACGGGAACGTGGGTTGGCCTTGAGTTCGGCTTCGGAGGCGAACTGCGCTTTGCCATGGATTTTGATTTTCGGCACAAAGGCTTCGAAACGCACCGGCAGGTTGCGCGGCAGGTTATCGGACTCGCCCTTGACCAGACGACGCATGAACAGTTTGACGATGCGGTCTTCCAGGGAGTGGAAGCTGATCACCACCAGGCGACCACCCACTTCCAAGGCATCCAGTGCGGCTTCGAGGCCGGCTTCCAGATCGCCCAGTTCGTTATTGACGTGAATGCGCAGCCCCTGGAACGCACGGGTTGCCGGGTTCTTGCCCTTTTCCCACGCAGGGTTTGCGACCTTGAGCACTTCAGCCAGGTCGGCGGTGCGCTCGAACGGCTGGATTTCACGGCGCTCAACCACGGCACGGGCCATGCGGCCGGCGAAGCGTTCTTCACCGTATTCCTTGAACACGCGAGTAATTTCTTCATGGGGCGCAGTGGCGATGAACTGCGCAGCGCTGATGCCACGAGTCGGGTCCATGCGCATGTCGAGCGGGCCGTCGTTCATGAAACTGAAGCCGCGCTCGGGGTCGTCAAGCTGTGGGGAGGATACGCCCAAGTCGAGCAAAACCCCGGCCACCTTACCTGCCATACCGCGCTCGGCGACTTCGGCACCCAGCTCGGCAAAGCTGCGCTGCACAACGACAAAGCGGCCGTCTTCGGCCGCTAGCGCTTGCCCGGTGGCAATCGCTTGAGGGTCTTTGTCGAACCCGAGGAGTTTACCGTCGGAGCCGAGCTGGCTGAGTATCAACCGGCTGTGCCCGCCCCTGCCGAAGGTGCCATCCACATAGCAGCCATCCGCGCGTACGGCGAGAGCCTCAACGGCTTCGTCAAGCAGTACGGTGATGTGGTTAAAGCCGCTATCAATAGTCACAGGATCAAATCACGCAGTTCATCAGGCATAGCGCCCGGTTGTTGAATAGCAGCCAGGTCTGCTGCAGAAACAGCATCCCAGGCATCTTCGTCCCACAATTGGAACTTGTTCAGCTGGCCCACCAGCATTGCGCGCTTATCCAGCTTGGCGTACTCGCGCAAGCGCGGCGGCACCAGGAAACGACCACTGCCATCGAGTTCAAGGTCGACGGCATTACCGATCAGCAGACGCTGCAGGCGGCGGTTTTCTTCACGCAATGAAGGCAGAGCGCGCAACTTGGTTTCGATCAACTCCCACTCATCGAGGGGGTAAACACACAAACAAGGGTCAACGGCGTCAATCGTGATGATTAACTGGCCTGAACTTCGCGAAATGAGCTCGTCACGATACCGGCTCGGCATGGCGAGACGGCCTTTTGCATCGAGACTGATAGCGTTAGCTCCGCGAAACACAGATGCGTTTCTCCAAATTTTAGCGTTTTACGTTCAAAAAACCCACTTTGTGCCACTTTCCGCCACTTGCGCACACTATAGGAATGCGCCCACCACACCGTCAAGGCGCGGATTCAAGGAAAAGCCTTACAGAACGGAGATTTAGGAACGTAAAAGGAGGAGAAACGCGAGTTTGGCGATGTTTTTGACTCAGCAACCGCAAATAGCTCATGGAGCTACGGCTTAAAGTTAAAGTAATTTATTAAGAGTAAGATTTTTTTGGTATTACGAAGATGCATCTGCCAATGATTTGGCAGGGAGGGATTCTTGCGTTACTACCGGTTTTCTGCCCGAGATTCGGGCAGAAGGAAAAAAGGTGGAGAGTCGATCTGTAAGCCGGGTTCTGTCTTGAACAGTCATTCGTCTACGATGGCCATCACTGGACATCTTTAGCAACCTACCCGGTCCCAGCGCGGGCCACGCCTTGGGACCCTATTTGGTCTTGCTCCAAGTGGGGTTTACCTAGCCACGAACTGTTGCCAGTCGTGCGGTGCGCTCTTACCGCACCTTTTCACCCTTACCGGCACCGAAGTGCTTAGGCGGTTATTTTCTGTGGCACTTTCCGTAGGCTCACGCCTCCCAGGCATTACCTGGCACTTCGCCCTATGGAGCCCGGACTTTCCTCCCCCCCCTAATTTTCATAGAGGGCAGCGACTGTCCAATCGACTCTCCGCCGCGCAGGTTAACGGCACGACGGCTTGAGGACAAGTATTAAAAGTGCAGCAATGCCATCACGTTCGGACGGGATACCGGCGTAACCCCGGAACTATTCGGCTTTCTGCTTATCCAGCGCGACTTGATACAGCACGTTCTTACGCAAGCCGGTAATCTCAGCCGCCAGGGCTGCCGCACGCTTCAGGGGCATTTCCTTAAGCAGCAGATCCAGGATGCGCATAGCCTCGCTGCCCACCGCGTCTTCATTTTCCGGTGCGGTCCAGCCGGCCACCAGCACCACGCACTCACCGCGCTGCTGGTTGCTGTCGCCCTCAACGAACGCACGCAGCTCTTCCAACGGCAAGCCTTTGAGGGTCTCGAAGGTCTTGGTCAGCTCCCGAGCCAACAGCGCCAGGCGTTCGCCGCCGAACACCAGCTCCATGTCCTGCAAGCACTCGAGAATGCGGTGCGGCGCCTCGTAAAAGATCAACGTACGCGGCTCTTCCTTTAACGCTTGCAGTCGCACACGGCGCCCAACCGCCTTGGCGGGCAGGAAACCTTCGAAGATAAAACGGTCCGACGGCAACCCGGCGGCCGATAATGCCGCAATCAGCGCGCACGCTCCCGGAACTGGCACTACATTGATACCAGCGGCACGCGCCTGGCGAACCAGATGATAGCCAGGGTCGGAAATCAACGGAGTGCCGGCATCCGAGATCAACGCCACATCGTCACCCGCCAGCAAGCGCGTGATAAAACGGCTGCCTTCTTCGCGCTCGTTATGCTCATGGCACGCGGCTAATGGCGTGCTGATGCCAAAATGCTGCATCAAACGCTGGGAGTGCCGCGTGTCTTCCGCCGCGATCAATTTTACGTCACGCAACACTTTCAGCGCCCGAGCACTGATGTCGTCCAGGTTGCCAATGGGCGTCGCCACGACAAAAAGCGAGCCTGCAGTGGAATTCAAAGGACCTGGAGCAGTCAAAACGCACACCTCGATGGTAAGGAAAAGTCGCATTGTAGCGCGTAGGCGCCCCGATAATATGCCCTCGAGGTCGGCCATCGATGCCGGCTCGCAACATTTACACGACCTAAATCGATGGTTTCACGCCAGTAACATCGCGCCTGGGCCAGTGCTTGGGTACAATTCCACGCTAATTTGATCGGTATCAGGAACACTTACATGATCGCTTGCCTGCGGCTGCTCTCCGCCCTCTGCCTCGCTGCCTTACTGGCCGCGTGCGCCAGCTCGCCCTCGTCCAGCCTTGGCGACCTCCCCCGGACCCCGGATGCCAGTATCGAGCAACTGCTCGAACAGGCCACAAAGGCCAGTACGCCAGAAAAGGCCGCGATGCTGCGCCTGAGTGCGGCAGACCTGGCCTACCACCAGAACAACCCTGGCCGCTCGTCGCAGATTCTTGCGCAGGTGCCCCTGGATGTCCTGAAGCCGGCCGCACAAGTCTTTGCCAGCACCCTGGCCGCGGAACTGGCCATGGCGCGCAACCAACCCAAAGCGGCTCTGGCCGCCCTGAACCACCCCAGCCTGCAAAGCCTGAAGGAGCTGCCGACTGACCAGCAGATCCGTACCGGCGCCGTGCATGCTCGCGCCTATGAAGCCGATGGCCAGACTATGGCTGCCGCGCGTGAGCGGGTGGCCATGGCCCCGTTGCTGACGGGTGATGCCGCCAAGAGCAACCACGAAGCCATCTGGGCGCTGGTCGCCGCGCTGCCTGCAGAGCAACTGCAAGCCAGCGGCAACCCGACCCTCGACGGCTGGATCACCCTGGCCCAGGCAATCAAAGGCGCCGGCACCCTGGAACAACAGCAAGCCGCCATTGATACCTGGCGCGCGCAGAACCCAGGCCACCCGGCGGCAGTCAACCTGCCGACCCCGCTGACCAAGCTCAAGGAGCTGGCCAGCCAGCCGCTGACCAAAATCGCGTTGCTGCTGCCGCAGGAAGGCCCTTTGGCGGCGGTCGGCAAGGCGCTGCGCGAAGGCTTCATGGCGGCGCACTTCCAGGCTGAACAAGCCGGGCAGAAGCCGCCGGTGATCGAGTTCTATGACAGCTCGCGCCTGACCTCCCTCGACGACTTCTACGCCAAGGCCCAGGCTGCCGGCGTGCAACTGGTAGTCGGCCCGCTGGAGAAACCACTGGTCAAGCAGCTCGCCTCCCGCGGGCAATTGCCGATCACCACCCTGGGCCTGAACTACAGCGAACTTAACGAAAACCCGCCGCAACTGTTCCAGTTCGGCCTGGCCGCTGAAGACGAAGCCCGCGAAGTCTCGCGTCGCGCCCGTGCCGACGGCCTGCACCGCGCCGCCGCCATGGTGCCGCGTGGCGAATGGGGTGAGCGCGTCTATAAAGCCTTCCGTCAGGACTGGGAAGCCAACGGCGGCACCGTGGTTGGCGTTGAGTACGTCGATCAGCCGGTGGCCCTCGCCCAGCAGATTGCTGACCTGTTCCAGCTGCGTAAAAGCGAAGGCCGCGCCAAGAGCCTGCAAAGCACCGTCGGCACCGACGTCGCCGCGCAACCTTCGCGCCGCCAGGACATCGAGTTCATCTTCCTGGCTGTGACGCCGCAACTGGCCCAGCAGATCAAACCGACACTTAACTTCCAGTACGCCGGTGATGTACCTGTGTATGCGACGTCCCACGTGTTCAGCGCCAGCGGCGACAAAAACCAGTACCTGGACATGACCAACGTGATGTTCTGCGAAACCCCGTGGCTGCTCAACACCACCGACCCGCTGCGCAACCAGGTTGCCGCGCAATGGCCACAGGCCAATGGCAGCCTTGGCCGCCTGTATGCGATGGGCGTGGACGCCTACCGCCTGGCACCGCGCCTGGGCCAACTCAAGGCATTGCCGGACACTCGCGTTGACGGCCTGTCGGGCAACCTGGGTATCGGCGCCTACCAGCGTGTTGACCGCCAGATGCCATGGGCGAAGTTCGTCGGCGGCGAGATTCAACGCCTGCCGGACACCCCGCGCTGATGCTCGAGCGGTCCAGCGCACAAAGCGGCAAGGACGCCGAACTGCAAGCTCTGAACTATCTGCAACAACAGGGTCTGCGCCTTCTGGCGCAGAACTGGTTATGTAAACGCGGTGAGCTTGATCTGGTCATGCTTGACGGCGATACAGTAGTATTCGTCGAAGTCCGCTACAGAAAACACGCACAATGGGGTGGCGCGCTCGCCAGTATCGATGGGCGCAAGCGTCAGAAGCTGATACTCGCCGCGCAGTTTTTCCTGCAAAAAGAGCATCGCTGGGCTGACAGCCCCTGCCGTTTCGATGTGGTTGCCATGGAAAGCACACCGGCAGGCCCAGCTGATTTGAACTGGCTCAAGAATGCCTTCGACAGCTGATTGCCCGGATATCTTCACCACACACTTTTGCTCTTTGCTTTGCGGGCTGCACATTTCTGTGCCAAACAGCCGCGCTACTTAAGGTCACACAGATGGACATGCAATCCCGAATTCGCCAGCTTTTCCAGGCCAGCATCGACACCAAGCAACAGGCGATGGACGTACTTGCACCGCACATCGAGCAAGCCAGTCAGGTCATGGTCAATGCCTTGCTCAACGAGGGCAAAATGCTTTCGTGCGGCAACGGCGGTTCGGCCGGTGATGCCCAGCACTTTTCCTCCGAGCTGCTCAACCGCTTCGAGCGCGAGCGCCCGAGCCTGCCGGCCATCGCGCTGACCACCGACTCGTCGACGATCACTTCGATCGCCAACGACTACAGCTACAACGAAATCTTCTCCAAGCAGATACGCGCCCTGGGCCAACCCGGCGATGTGTTGCTGGCTATTTCTACCAGCGGCAACTCGGCGAACATTATTCAAGCGATCCAGGCCGCACATGACCGCGAAATGATTGTCGTAGCCTTGACCGGGCGCGACGGCGGCGGCATGGCCTCACTGTTATTGCCTGAGGACGTGGAGATCCGTGTCCCGGCCAACGTCACTGCACGCATTCAAGAAGTCCACCTGCTGGCGATCCACTGCCTGTGCGATCTGATCGACAGCCAACTGTTCGGGAGTGAAGAATGACCGTTAACCGCCTCAGCCTTTTGGCCATTACGCTGTGCCTCGCCATCAGCGGGTGCAGCACGGCAATCACTGCGACACGCGACACACCCATTCAGGATGACCGGGGCACACGCACTTTTGGCAGCACCATCGACGATTCGCTGATCGAAACCAAGGTCAAGGTCAACGTCGCCAAGGCCGCTACCGACCTGGGCAACGGCGCCTCGCGCATTGTGGTCACCAGCTTCAACGGCGTGGTACTGCTGGCCGGGCAGACGCCGCGTGCCGACCTAAAGGCCCAGGCCGAACAAGCCGCCTCGACGGTCCAGCGGGTCAAGAAGGTCCACAACGAGCTGCAGGTCATGGACCCGATCACCCTGCTGGCCATCAGCAACGATGCGCTGCTGACCACCAAGATCAAGGCGCAGATGCTCACCGACAGCGGTGTACCTGGCTCGCGCATCAAGATCGTCACCGATAATGGCATCGTCTACATGATGGGCCTGCTGACCCAGGCAGAAGCCACCCGTGCCGCCAACCTGGTACAGGGCGTGTCCGGCGTGCAGAAGATCGTGAAAGTGTTCGAATACATCGACTGATGTAATCGCCAGCCACAAAAAAGGGCGCCGTGCATTGACTGCACGGCGCCCTTTTTATTGCCCAGGGTTTACTGGTATTGCTGGTACGGGTTGCCCTGGAACTGGTTGTTCTGCTGCGGCGCCTGTTGTTGCTGCTGTTGACCAGGCTGGCCGTATTGCTGGCCGGGGATCGGGCCGAGGTTAACTTCTACACGACGGTTCTGGGCACGGCCATTCACATCGGCGTTGCTGGCAATCGGGTTATCCGGGCCGGCACCGCGGGCGCTCAGGTTGGTCGGGCTGACGCCTTGAGAGGTCAGGTAGTTGGCCACGCTCTGGGCACGACGCTGGGACAGGTCCATGTTCAACTGGCGGCTGCCCGTGCTGTCGGTGTAGCCGACAATCTGGATGGTGTTCTGGTTGAACTGCTTGAGGGAGTTGGCCAGGTTGTTGAGCGGCTGGTAAAAACTGCTGGCGATGGCGTCGGAGTTGGTCGCGAAGGTAATGTTACCCGGCATGATCAACTTGATCTGG
The DNA here is from genome assembly GCF_021606215.1 of Pseudomonas sp. PA-5-4B. Lineage (NCBI taxonomy): Bacteria > Pseudomonadati > Pseudomonadota > Gammaproteobacteria > Pseudomonadales > Pseudomonadaceae > Pseudomonas > Pseudomonas sp. PA-5-4B. The sequence goes on from NZ_WKDB01000051.1 coordinate 33,616, forward strand.
TCACCCTGGCGCTGCACTTCAACACCGGTGTTGGCCATGCTTTCGCGCAGTTTCTTTTCCTGCTGGTCGGCGTAGTAGCCATAACCGGCGGCGCCCAGGCCTGCAATAGCACCACCGATCAGTGCGCCCTTGCCACGGTTGTTATGGTCGATGGCAGCACCCGCCAGCGCACCGGCCAGAGCACCCAGGCCGCCGTATTTGGCGGTTTTGCTGATACCCCCTTCGGAACCGTTGCTGGCCTGTCCCTGGCTGCCGCCATAAGGATTAGGTGAAGCGCAGCCGGACAACAGGGCTACGGCGGTAGCGACAACAAGCAGACGACGCGGAGTGAACATGAAGGGAGCTCCTACTTTTGCATTCTGTGGTGCAGAGGACATTGGCAATCGACCTGTGCGGAGTTTGGAACGCGACAAACGGTAAAAATTCCGTGGCCACGTCCCGAGCCAGAACAAAATACTGGCCCCTATCACCGCCAGGGAAACCGTAGCAGACGCAGGCTGAACGCGACCTGCGTTTTTTGCTACTGCGGTGCTTGAGAGAGAACAGCGCCCGCCCAGGAATTATTTCCAGGCGTACCCTCAAGCCCGCACAAACGGGTTCTCGCGCATCTCATCACCCAAACAGGTGTCCGGCCCATGCCCTGTCACCACGGTCGCGCCCTCATCCAGGGTGTACAACCGCTGCTTGATCGAGCGCACGATAGTCGCCTGGTCGCCACCCCACAGGTCGGTACGCCCCACGCCGCGCTTGAACAAGGTATCGCCGGCGATCAGCAGCTTGGCATCGGCAAACCAGAAGCTCATCGAACCCGGTGTGTGCCCCGGCGTATGCAGCGCCACCCCACAACCACACGCCAACTCCTCATCGTCCTCCAGCCAGCGGTCCGGCGACGGCACCGGCGTGTAGGGCACACGAAACATCTGGCATTGCATTTCCAGGTTATCCCAAAGAAATTGGTCTTCTTTGTGCAAATGCAGCGTGGCGCCGGTCTTCTCTTTCAACTGGCCGGACGCCAGGAAGTGATCCAAGTGGGCGTGGGTGTGGATAATGCTCACCACCTTGAGGCCCAGCGCATCAAGGCGCGCCAGGATCAGCTCGTGATTGCCGCCCGGGTCGACCACAATGGCTTTTTTGCTGATCGGATCGCCAATGATGGTGCAGTTGCACTGCAAAGGGCCAACGGGGAAGGTTTCGCGGATCAGCACGGGTTTTTCGATATTCATGGGCGTTCCTGCAAGCTCTATGGCACATTCCAGGCGCAGTATGGTGGAGCTTGCTGCGGATTCGAAGAGCCTCAACTGCTAAGCTACTCCAGCGCCATGGAACCCGCACCGCAGCGTCGCATTTGGAGCAAGACGTATGGCCAATCCTCGGATCATCTGCGAACACTGCGATTGCGTGTACGAAAAGGTCACGCTCGCCAAACATCAAAAAGCCCTGTGCACCCGTTGCGCGGGCGTGTTGCAGCGCTACAACGGTTTGTCGGTGCAACAGCGCCTCGCGCTCACCGTTACCGCAGCCGTGTTGTGGACCTTTGCCAATTTCTATCCGGTGATGAGCATCAGCCTCAAAGGCTTGAAAAACAGCGCGACCCTGTGGGACTCGGTGGTCGCGCTGAGCCTGGGGCCGATCACTTTTATTGCGCTGGTCGCGGCGATCTCGATCATCATCGCGCCGGTGTTTCAGTTGCTCTTGCTGATGTGGGTGCTGAGTTTCGCCCTGGCCGGCAAGCGCTCGCCAGCGTTCAAACTGTGCATGCGCTGGCTGGAAGCGCTGAGGCCGTGGAGCATGCTCGAAGTCTGCCTGCTGGGCGCCATGGTTGCGGTGTTCAAGCTGGCCGGCATGCTCGACGTGATCCCCGGCACCGGCCTGTTCGCCCTCGCCGCCCTCGCCTTGCTGCTGATTCGCATCGCCGGGCGTGACGTACGCGACTTGTGGGACGCCGTATGAACTCACCACCGACCGCCCGTGAACTCAACCTGTGCCTGTGCCATACCTGCGGCCAGCCGTGCGACATGCGCGACGAACCCAGCGAGTGTGAACGCTGCGGCGCGCCGCTGCATCGGCGCAAACTCCACTCGCTGACCCGCACCTGGGCCTACATGCTCACGGCACTGGCGTTTTATATCCCGGCGAATTTATTGCCAGTGATGAACACCACCCTGCTTGGTTCCGGCGCCGACAGCACCATCATGAGCGGCGTGCTGGAGTTCTGGCAGCATGGCGCCTGGGACATTGCCCTGATCATTTTCATTGCCAGCATTGCGGTGCCGGGTATCAAGTTTCTCTCGCTGACCCTGCTGCTGGTCACCGTGCAACGCAACAGCCAGTGGGCGCGCAAGGAGCGCTCGAAGCTGTTTCGGTTTGTCGAGCTGATCGGCTACTGGTCCATGCTCGATGTGATTGTGGTCGCGCTGGTGGCCGCGCTGGTCAAGTTCCAGGCGCTGGGCACCATCGAGCCGCGCCTGGGCATTTTGTTTTTTGGTCTGGTGGTGGTGTTCACCATGCTCGCGGCGATGAGTTTCGACCCGCGCCTGATCTGGGAAAACCCACACAACGAGGAGATCTCGGATGAGTTCACGCAACACTGACACCCCCGCCGGCTCACCGGCGATCAAGACGCGGCGCTTCAGCGTTTCGCTGGTGTGGATCGTGCCGATCGTGGCGGTGCTGGTGGGCATCTCACTGGTGGTACACAGCGTGCTGCAACAGGGGCCTATCATCATCCTCAACTTCAAGACCGGCAACGGCCTGGTCGCCAATAAAACCGAAGTCAAATACCGCAACGTGGTGATCGGCCAAGTCTCGGATGTGGCCTTGAGCGATGACCAGAAAAGCGTCAACGCCACCATCAAGTTGGCCAAGCAGGCGGAAAGCTTCACCCGTGAAGACTCCAAGTTCTGGGTGGTGCGCCCGCGCATCGGTGCCGGTGGCGTGTCGGGCATCGATACCCTGCTGTCCGGTGACTATATCGGTGCCGATATCGGCCAATCCGATACCCGCGCCAAACAGTTCAAGGGCCTGGAAAACCCGCCGCCCATCACCTATGGCGAGCCGGGCAAACGCTTCACGTTGCATACCCAGGGCCTGGGCTCCCTGGATATCGGCTCGCCGGTGTACTACCGCAAGATCCCGGTGGGCCAGGTGGTGGCCTACGAGCTGGATGACGATGGCAAGGGCGTGAAGATCGAGGTCTTTGTGCATGCGCCCAATGATGTGTACGTCACCGAAAACACGCGATTCTGGAATGCCAGCGGCATTGACCTGAGCGTCGGCGCCAATGGTTTCGCACTGAAAACCGAGTCCTTGTCATCGATGTTGGCCGGCGGCATCGCATTCCAGGCACCGCCCTACAGCCCCAACGACAAACCGGCCAGCGAAGATCACACCTATGAACTGTTCGACGACCAGCAAAGCGCCCTCGCCCCGCCCAACGGTCAAGGGCAATACATGGCGCTGCGTTTTGATCAGGCATTGCGTGGGCTCAAGGTCGGCGCGCCGGTGGAATTTCTTGGGGTCGAATTCGGCAAGGTGGTGTCGATCAACCTGGACTTCGATGCCAAAAAACGCAGCTTCCCGATCAACGTCGGCATCGTGATTTACCCGCAGTTGCTCGGCGAAGCCAACACCAAGCTGCTCAAGGCCACCAACCATGACCCCAACGATGAAGCGGGCGGCGTGCGCCTGATCGGCACCTTTATCGAAAACGGCCTGCGCGCTCAGGCCCGCAGCGGCAACCTGCTGACAGGCCAGCTGTACATCGCCCTGGATTTTTTCCCGAAAGCCGACAAAGTCACGTTTGACCCGAACCTGCGCCCGGTCAACATTCCGACCATCCCCGGCAATCTGGAACAGTTGCAGGAGAAACTCGAAGGCATCGTCAACAAGGTCAACCAACTGCCGATGGAGCGCATCGCCGGCAACCTCGACGGCAGCCTGGTTGAGCTGCGCAAAAGCCTTGCCCAGTTCAACGCCAAGACCCTGCCTGGCGTGCAGAGCACCCTGGGCGACGTGAGCAAGACCTTGCAGTCGGCCAACTCAACCCTGGCCGAAGACTCGCCGCAACGTGAACAACTGACCCAGACCCTGGATGAACTGGCGCGTATGTCGCGCTCCTTGCGCGAACTGTCGGACTACCTGGGCCGGCATCCGGAATCGCTGATTCGCGGTCGCCCTGACAACGCCGCGCCAACAGACCTGCAAGGGCCGCCGCGCAAATGACCATTGGAGCCGCCATGACCTTTCCCTTGAAACTTACCCTGGTCGCCGCGCTGGTGCTGCTCGCGGCCTGTCGCAGTGAGCCGATTGCGTTCCACACTCTCACCCCGGTGCACTGGAATAACAGCACTCAGGCACAGGCCAGCGATATCCGCATTGAAAGCATCAGCGTGCCGCCCCAGGTCGACCGCGCACAAATCGTGATTCGCCAGGGCGACAGTGGCGTGGCGATCCTTGAAACCCAATGGTGGGCCGCAACCCTGGCCGATGAGCTGAAAAGCGCGCTGGTGGATCAACTGGCCAACAGTCACGCCCGGCAGCCCCTGTCGTTGCGCCTTGAAGTGCAGCGATTTGACTCGGTGCCGGGCCAGTACGCGCTGCTCGATGTGCGCTGGCGCCTGCGGTCCACAAGCGGGGGAGATGCCGCACCGCTGACTTGCCGCACCACCTTGCAGACACCCGCAGGCCCGAGCATTGACGACCTGGTGGTGGCGCATCAGAACAACCTCAAGCGTTTTGCCGCGTTGGTCAGCAAAACCGCCGACACGTCGCTGAAAGCGTGCCCGACTGCGCCGTAGCGAGACAGTCAGATCAGTGTGGGAGCTGGCTTGCCTGCGATAGCATCACCTAAGTTTGACTGATAGACCGAGGTGCCTGCATCGCAGGCAAGCCAGCTCCCACATAAGCCACCTCCCACACACACCAGCTTCTACAGGAAAGCTGGCCCATTATCAGGCCAGTAGCCCCATCGACTTGGCACGGGCCACCGCTTGAGTCCGGCGCTCTACACCCAGTTTGCTGTTGATATGGCTGGCGTGGGTTTTCACCGTGTGCAGGGAGATAAACAACTGATTGCTGATTTCCTGGTTCGAACACCCCTGGGCGATCAGTTGCAGCACCGCCAGTTCGCGGACGCTGAGGGTTTCCTGGCCGGACGGTACTTGGGCGTCAGCTACAACCGGCAACAGCACCAACAAACTCTGGTTCAGCAAGCCATGAGCCTCCCGGCCAAGCTGCTCACGCATCCAGTCCGGATAACTCTCCAGCAGCCGCTGAAAGGGTTGCAACGCCCCACCGGCGCCCGCCTCAAGGGCGCGGGCCAATACTTGCCGGGCCTGGTCTTGCTGCCCACACTCCAGCAGCAACTGCACCTGCTGGGTCAGGGCCATTAGGGCAATCATTTGCCGCCCACTGTTATGCGCTTGCTGAGCCAGCTCCTCGAGGCGTTGCAACGCGGCGGCCGGCTGATGACGGGTGGCGTCCAGCGCAGCCTGTTGCAGCTCGATATGTTGTGGCAAGTGCGGGTGAAATTCCGGCGCTGCTGCTGCGTGTTCACCGTTGTAGGTTTGCCCCAGCCGGGTCAACCAGGCATCTGCCAAGTCAGTGCGGCCTTGAGCCAGCCACAGCTCGCATTTGATCAGGGTGATCATCGCCAGGTAGTAGATCGGCGGCACATCCCAGATGTGCATCAAGCGCTCAGCTTCGGCAAGCTCGGCAAACGCTGTGGGAAAGTCCCCACGGCGCCCTTCAAAGCTGGCAATTACACAATGCCCGATCAGCACGCTGATATCCCGGCAGGCGCGGGCTTCGTTCAGACCCGCGCGTAAACGGACAAGGCCGGCCTCGGGCTGATAGCGCACCAGCAGCAGATAGCCCTCGTACAGCGACAACCGCGCGCGCACCGCGTACAGCCGCTGCGGCGCCAAGCCATGCAGACGTTGCAGCCCCTGGCGCACTTCGTCCAGGGAACGCAGGATTTCGCCCCGCGCCTGCAACACCCGCGCGCGATCGTAATGGGCCAACGCCTCGAACAGCGGGTTACCGACGCGCTGCGCCAGCTCGAGGGATTCACGATTCAGGCCACGGGCACGCCACAGGTCGGCATCGACGATTGCCAGGTTTGAGAGGGTCGACAGGCACATCAGGCGCTGGCCGTAACGTTTTTGCGGCAAGCTTTCCAACGCCTCGCTGCAGTAGCGCAGGGTCGACTCACGATCGCCTCGGCCACGGGCGATAATCCCGCTCAGCGCCAGCCACTGTGCCAGCATCGACTTTTGCGCAGTGGCCGACGGTGCCGGCAGGAAGCGGCTGAGGTAGCCGGACAGTTCTTCGGCCGCATCCAGTTGGCAGGCCAGCCCCAATGCCCAGCTGTAGAGCACGATCAAACGCGGCGTGCTGATCAGCAGGCTGTCGGGCAAGTCCATCTTCCAGCGCAGCAGCATGCCGACGTTCTGTTCGGCCAGCAGTTGCTCCTCCGACAGGTTCTGCACCAGGTTCGCCGCCACATCCAGGTGGCCGGCGCGCAACGCCTGTTCCACCGCTTCATCGATCAAGCCCTGGGTGTTGAACCAGCGGCAGGCACGCAGGTGCAGGCTGGCAATCGGCACGGTGGCACTGCTCGCACGGCGGGTACGCAGCAGGTCGGAAAACAGATGGTGGTAGCGATACCAGTGGCCCTGCTCATCGAGCGGCACCAGAAACACCTGATGGGCCTGTAAATAACCGAGGATATGCGCGCTGTCGTGGGCTTCGCGCACGGCGTCGCACAGCTCACTGCAAAAACGATCCTGAGGCGCAGTGTCGTAGAGGAAGGCTTGAACTTCTGCTGGCAGGCAATCAATGACTTCTTCGAGCAAGTAGTCGCGGATCAGCCCTTCGCCACCGTGCAAATGTTGTGGCAACGCGGCCTCATTGCCGGCTTCGGAAAGGGCCAGCAACCAGAAGCGCAGGCCAGCCACCCAGCCCTCGCTGCGACGAATCAGGTTGTCGAGGGCTTCGCCGCGCAACGAGCTGCTGTGCCTATCGAGTACGGCCAGCGATTCGTCGTGGGTCAGGCGCAGGTCTTGTTCGTGCAGCTCCAGCAGGTGGCGCGAGAGTCGCAGCCGCGCCAGGTGCCAGTCCGGGCGCTGGCGGCTGGTGACCAAAACCAGCAGCCCATCGGGTAAATGATTGAGGAAAAATTGCAGGCAGCGATCCAGCACCGGGCCTTGGGCCAGATGGTAGTCATCCAGCACCAGCAGCAAGGGCGCATGTGTGGACAGGTGCAACGTCAGCTCGTCGAGCAAGCCGTCGAGCCATTCTTCAAAGGCAAAGGGTTGGTGACGCTGACGCATTTTCAGTAGGCCCAGGGATTGGGCGCCGAGTTGCGGGAAGTATTGCTGCAAGCCGTCGAGCAAGCGCTCAAGGAAGCGGCCGGGGTCGTTATCCCGTGGGCTCAGGCCCAGCCACAGGCTTTGCCAATGCGCCGGCAGACTCTGACAAAACTCCACCGCCAACGAACTCTTGCCGAACCCGGCCGGGGCGCTCACCAGCAACAGTCGTCCCGCAAGGCCAGCACTCAGGCGTTCGCACAGGCGAGGGCGCAGCACATAGCCGTCAGGCAGCGGTGGCCTGTAGAAACGCGCTTCCAGGGTCGGAATCACCGCGCTCGCAGGCCCTTGGATTCGGGACAGATCAGTCATCGCCGGGCTCTTGTAGAAGGCTGTTGTCGGCATTGCAGATGTCCGCAGACTAGCGGTAAAAGCGGCGGGTTTGTAGATCTTTGCGGCATTTGCCTGAAAAAGAACTGCGACAAAAAATATCCCCACATAAAAAAGCCCCGAACCAGTCGGGGCTTCACGCTGAGGGTGCGGCCTCAGTTAAAGCAGCTTAGCGAACCCCATCCTGGCGCAAGGCCGCCGGGGAGAAGTCTGCGGTGGAAGCGGTGAAACCGAAGTCATAGGCCTGCTTCTCTTCGTTCTTCATGCCCAGGGCCAGGTAGCGGCCGGACTGCAGGTCGTAGAGGGTTTCGATGGCGTACCACGGCACTTGCTTGTCGTAGTAGTTCTCGGCATGGGCTTCGGCGACGCGCCACAGTTGGCCACGACCGTCATAGTGGTCGATGACCGCCGCTTGCCAGGTGTCTTCGTCGATGAAGAAATCACGCTTGGCATAGATGTGGCGCTGGCCTTCCTTCAAGGTCGCAACCACGTGCCAGACGCGGCGCAGCTCGTAGCGAGCCAGGTCCTGGTTGATGTGGCCGGCCTTGATGATGTCGGCGTACTTGAGCTTCGGATCGTCGATTTTGTAGCTGTTGGAGGCAATGTAGATTTCTTTCTTGCCTTCGAGCTTCCAGTCGTAGCGATCCGGGGCACCGTTGTACATGTCGAGGTTGTCGGAGGTACGCAGGCCATCGGCGGCGGTACCTGGCCCGTCATAGGACACTTGCGGCGCCCGGCGCACACGGCGCTGGCCGGCGTTGTAGACCCACGCCGAACGCGGCTCTTTCACCTGGTCCAGGGTTTCGTGCACCAGCAGCACGCCACCGGCCAGACGCGCCGGTGCAGTCACTTGCTGCTTGAAGTAGAACAGCACGTTGCCCGGGTTTTTCGGGTCGTAGTCCTTCATTTTGTCGCGGAACACGAACTGATCGCGGAAGTACACCAGGCTGAACGAGCCATTGGTTTGCGGCGTGGCCTGGGTTACCAGGCGGGTCACGCTGCCACCGCGATAGCGGGTGATGTGGTTCCAGATGACTTCCACGCCGCTTTTGGGAATCGGGAACGGAATCGCGGTTTCGAAGTTTTCCAGGCCGTTGCCGCCGGACACCAGGTTGGTGCTGGTGGCGTTCTTCTTGATCGAGGCAAACACATCGGCCGGCACGGTAGCGCCGCGATGGGTCGGGTAGACCGGCATCTTGAAAGTGTCAGGGTAGCGCTTGAACATCGCGTACTGCCCCGGCGCCAACTTGTCTTTGTACTGCTCGACGTTCTGCGCGGTGATGGTGAACTGCGGCTGTTCGCTGGCATACGGATTGGCCAGGAAGCCACGGGCATCCACGGCGCCGGCGTTGGTAGGCAGCGGCGACCATTTAGGAATGGTGCCGGCCGCGTTACCGGCCATTTCGGCGCCCATCGGCGTCAGGGTCGTGCCCAACTTGGCGGCTTCATCCGCCGAGACTGCCGCCATGACGTTACTCGCCAGGATCGACAGCCCAAGCACACCCACGTGCAACAGACTTTTAGTTATTTTCATGTTCTGGTTCTTCCTGAAAACAGACTGCTTAAAGAGGTTGTGCTTAGAAGTTCACGCCGGCGCTCAGCGCGATGAAGTCACGGTCATCCACGGTGGTGAACTTGCCACCAAAGAAGTTGGTGTAGTTGAGGCTGACGGTGTAGGTGTTCTGGTACTCGGCATCCACACCCAGGCTGACGGCCTTGCGACCTTCTTCAAAGTTGCCGCCAGGGCCAGGCGAATAACCTTTGACGTCATGGGACCAGGCCACGTTGGGCTTGAGGTTCACACCGGCAAACACATCCGGGTATTCCCAGATGGCCCGGGCGCGATAGCCCCAGGACGTGGCAGTGGTGTAGCCGTCGTTGTTGCAATTGGTGTTCAGGCCGGACGCATTGGGCAGGCCTGCGCCGTTGGCTGTCGAATTGTTAAGCGCATTGCAGAAGCCGCCGGGTAGCGTGCCAGGGCCGAAGACCGGATCACGGCCATAACGTGCCTGGTTTTTGCTCTCCAGGCCGCCCACATGGGTCACGCCGATTTCGCCCACGGTTGTCAGGCGAGAAGCGCCCATGACTTGGTCGAAGAAGTGCGTGAAGGTGGTCTGGAACTGGGTCACTTCCTTACGGTTGTAGCCGTGCAGGTCCTGGCCCGGTGTGCCCTTGAGCACCGATGCATTGCCAAAGCCCGGAATCGGCGTGACGCCCGCGTACAGGATATCGGTGGTGCTCAGTTGCACCGGCGCGTTTGGCCGGTAGCTCAATTCACCACTCCAGGCGGTGCCGGTAGGCAGCGTGGTGGAGAAGCTCAAGCCGTAGAGGCGGATATCTTCCGGGTACTCAACAAAGTACTGGGAGCTGCCTGCCACGATCAACGGACGCAAAGCCGCCAGCGGCCCCAGCGGACGGGTGTAGGCCGAGTTTGGCGCGCCGGTGGCGCTGAAGATCGGCGCACGGCTGTGATAGTTCATGAAGTACGCACCGAACTCCGTGTCCAGCGGCTCGAAGTTGTAGTGCATGGCCACGCCGAACTGGCCGCTGTCGCGTGCATCACGGTCACCGCCGCGACGTACCAGCACACCTTCGTTGTTCACGTCCACGCCCAGGGCGTTAAGGGTGGGCAAGGCCGCGCCAGGGATGGTGGAGCGCTTGTTCAGCACCCGCAGGTTATTGCTGCAACCATCCGAGATGACGTCCGGCTGGGAGAAGAATGTGCCGCAGTTATCGGTGACGGTCTGGTCCCACTCCAGCTGATAAAACGCTTCTGCGGACAGGTTATCGGTCAGCGTCTGAGAGACGTAGAACATGTTGACCGGAATCAAGCCTTCCTTGATCTCGGCGCCCGGACGACGGAACGCGGACACGTCGATCGGGTTAATGGAGTTGATACCGCCACCAATGAAGGTGCTTTCACCCCAGCTCACCACCTGCTTGCCAAACCGCACGTTACCCGGCTGATCGGCGATGGTGTAGTTGTGGTAGATGAAGGCATCGAGGATCTGCCCACCGGAAGACTTGGCGCCCTCTTTGCGGTTGTTGTTGCTGACGTTCTTGAAGTCCAGGTCTTCGTTTTGCAGCGCGAAGTCATACCAGTACTTGCCACGCACAAAGATGCCGGTGTCGCCATATTTCAACTCAAGGTCATGGATACCTTTGAAGATCTTCGAGAAGGAGTCGCCCTTGTCGAAGTTCAAGTGGCCGTCATCGGAGGTCTGCGACAACCCCCTGCCACCGTTGTTGGCACCGATCAGGTCTTTATTGCGACCGGCAGTCGACCAGCTCGCCCCCACCGACAGGGATGAGTCGAAGCTGCCTTCGATTTCACCGATGTTGAAACTGACGCCGAATGCGGGCCCGGCGAGCGTAGAAGCGAGACTGACGGCCAGGGGCAGTCTTGCCCGGCGCCAGAACTGGTTTACTGAGGTCATCGACGCTACTCCATGTGCATTATTGTTATGGCAGTGAGTTCTTTCTTCTGGATGCATGTAACGGCCGGAATACAACGATTCCAATGCCGAACGGCAACCGGGCCCCCATGGCCCGCAGCGCAACATCCGTGAAAAACTCTGAGTGGGACTATAGCCAGCAGGGGGTAGCGCTTGATCCCTCTAAAGTGTGATTTGCATCACCAACCTGTCTGCCACAACCCTTTCGCCACGCCGACGAAGGCCGGCGCGGGAAGGATGGCTGAAAATTCTGAAATCACAAGTGAAGCCGCGAGTTAGAGCATTGCCGCGCCCGAACGGGCGCGGCGAAGGGGGTCAGAGCGTGGACAGGAACGTACTGTTGTTGGCCTGCCACTCGATGATGTCAACGCGGATACGTTTTTTGTCGAGTTTGCCGACACTGGTCTTGGGAATTTCAGTAACAACGGCGATCTGGCTTGGAATCGCCCACTTGCTCAAGTGCCCCAACTCCACGAACGGCTTGAGGTGCTCCTTAAGCTCTCGGGCACCTATCACATGGCCATCACGCACCACCAGCAACGCAAACGGGCGCTCGCCCCATTGCGGGTCGGCGATGCCCACCACCGCTACTTCGCGTACCGCCGGGTGACGGCTGACCAGATCTTCGAGGGCCAATGACGAAATCCACTCGCCGCCGGTCTTGATCACGTCCTTGATGCGGTCGCGAATATCGATCACGCCAAACGCGTCCAGGGTGGCCACGTCACCGGTGTGCATCCAGCCGCCTTCCCACAGTTCGGCGCCCTTTTGCGGCTCATTGAAATAACCTTCACTGAGCCACGGCGCACGCAGCACCAGTTCACCCTGGGACTCGCCGTCGGCGGGCAAAAAGTTGCCGTCGCCGTCGATAATTGCCGCTTCCACCAACGGCCCGGGCACGCCGGCCTTGATGCGGTAGGTGGTGCGCTCGTCTTCGGTGCCGGCCATCAACTCTTCGTTGAGATGGGCGCAGGACACCAGCGGCCCGGTTTCGGACATGCCATACGCGGCAGTCAGTTGAATGCCCCGCGCCTTGGACGCTTCATACAACGTGCGGTTGAGCGCGCTGCCGCCGATGACGATTTTCCAGCCGCCAAAATCCACGTTTTGGGCGGCCTTGGCGTTGAGCACCATTTGCAGGATGGTCGGCACACAGTGGGAGAAGGTGACCTTTTCTTTGCGCCACAGCTCCACCAGGTATTCCGGGTCGTAACGGCCGGGGTAGACCTGCTTCAAACCGAGCATGGTTGCCACATACGGCAAGCCCCAGGCGTGGACGTGGAACATCGGTGTGATCGGCATGTACACGTCGTTGGTGCCCAGCAGGCGCACGCTGTCGACACTGCCCATGATGGTGGCCACGCCCATGGTGTGCAGCACCAACTGGCGATGGGTGAAGTACACACCCTTGGGGTTGCCGGTGGTGCCAGTGGTGTAGAAGGTGGTGGCGACGGAATTTTCGTCGAAGTCCTGGAAGTCGTACTTGGGGCTGGCGGCCGCCAGCAGGGTTTCGTACTCGCCGACCAGGTTCGGCAACTCGGCAGTCTTGGCGTCAGCGTCGGTGAGCAGCAAGGTCTTGTCGACGGTGGTCAGGTGCCCGGCAATCGCCTGGTAGAGCCCCACGAACTCGCTGTTGACCAGCACAAAGCGGTCCTCGGCGTGATTCATGGTGTAGAGAATCTGTTCCGGCGACAGGCGCACGTTGATGGTGTGGATCACCGCGCCGATCATCGGGATGGCGAACATGCACTCCAGGTAACGGTGGCTGTCCCAGTCCATCACTGCCACGGTGTCACCGGCCTTGACCCCGGCTTGGGTCAGCACATTGGCCAGGCGCGCGACCCGCTCGATCAGGGTTGGGTAGGTGTAACGCAGCTTGTCGCGGTAGATGATTTCCCGGGTCTTCTCGTAACGCGCCCCGGACATCAACAGGCGTTTGATCAACAACGGGTATTGGTAAGCGCCTTCGGCGGGCGGGATAACACGGGTCTGCAACATACGAATCCCTTATCTGACTGCACGGTCTTGGCTAAGACCTGCACTGTAGAGCGCTAATGTTTCAGCCAAATCAGCCAAAGGAATGATTTGCAGCGGCCAATAAATGCTAGCTTTGCGCCACTACTGGAGCCTTATAGCGATTCCCTGTGGGAGCTGGCTTGCCTGCGATAGCGTCGCCTCGGTGCAACTGATACACCGAGGCGCCTGCATCGCGGGCAAGCCCGGCTCCCACAGTGGCCGTGTGTTACCCGTGTGGCTTTATTTCATGCTGGTAAACGCCAACTTCACACCAATGGCAATCAGCACCGCGCCCATGGTCCGATCAAACCAATGCCCCATCCGCGCAAACCCGGCGCGCACGCGCTGCTGGCTGAACAGCATGGCCACCAGGCAGAACCACAACGCCGTCGCCACTGCCAGGTACACGCCATAACCGGCCTGGATCGCCAGTGGCGTGTGCGGGTTGATCACCACCGTGAACAGCGACAGGAAGAACAGCGTGGCCTTCGGGTTCAAACCATTGGTGACAAACCCTGCGGTAAACGCCCCGCGTGGGGTGCGCTCGCCGACTTCACGGTGCAACTCGCCCTCCGCGGGCGGCTTGGCCGGCTGCGCGCGCAAAGCCTTGAAGCCGATGTACAGCAGGTACGCAGCGGCGGCCCACTTCAGCGCGTTGAACAGCACAATGGACTGCGACACGATCAAGCCGATGCCCAGCAGCGAGTACCCCACGTGCAGGAAAATCGCCGAGCCCACGCCCAGCGCAGTCCAGGTGCCGGCGCGACGGCCATGGGTAACACTTTCGCGCACCACCACGGCGAAATCCGGGCCGGGGCTGGCCACTGCCAACAAGTGAATCAGGGCTACGGTCAAAAACTCGGCGACGTACATGCTCACTCCATTAAGTAACTGATTATCTCATCTGATAGGCTCGGCAGATTACGCCTTCGAACCTCGTCGCAAAAGGTACAGTTGAGAATGAACAATCGCCGCGCCGTCTTCCTTGATCACCCGTCCCTGGACCTGGGCGACCTCGACCTCAGCGAGCTGCGTAACAGCTTCAGTGATTTGCAGCTGTTCACCGACACCACGCCACAGAATGTGCTTGAACGCGTGCAAGGCGCCCAGGTGGTGATCAGTAACAAGATTGCCCTTAACGCGCAAACCCTGGCGGCCTGCCCCGAGCTCAAGCTGATCCTGGTGTCGGCCACCGGCACCAACAACATCGACCTCGACGCCGCCCGCGCACACGGCATTACCGTGAGTAATTGCCACGGCTACGGCACGCCATCGGTGGCGCAACACACGATCATGCTGCTGCTCAACCTGGCGACGCGTCTGAAGGACTATCAACAGGATGTAACGGCAGGCAAATGGCAACAGGCCAAGCAGTTCTGCCTGCTGGACTACCCGATTGTCGAGCTGGAAGGCAAAACCCTCGGCCTGCTCGGCCATGGTGAACTGGGCGGCGCGGTGGCACGCCTGGCCGAAGCTTTTGGCATGCGCGTGGTGCTCGGCGCCATTCCCGGGCGCCCTGCCCGCGCCGACCGCGTGCCGCTGGATGAGTTGCTCGCACAGGTCGACGCGCTGACCTTGCACTGCCCGCTCAATGAACACACTCGCGACTTTATCGGCACCCGTGAACTGGCACTGCTCAAGCCGGGCGCGTTTATCGTCAACACCGCGCGTGGTGGTTTGATCAACGAACAGGCGCTGGCAGATGCCTTGCGCAGCGGCCATTTGGGCGGCGCGGCCACCGACGTGCTGAGCGTGGAACCGCCCGTGAATGGCAACCCGTTGCTGGCCGGCGACATTCCCCGCTTGATCGTCACCCCGCACAACGCCTGGGGCAGTCGCGAAGCGCGCCAGCGTATCGTCGGCCAACTGGCCGAAAACGCCCGAGGCTTTTTCAGCGGTGCCCCGCTGCGCGTCGTCAGTTGATAAACTGCGCCCCTTTTCAAGGAGCAGACTAATGGATCCGCGCAGTGAAGTACTGCTTCGTCAGGCCGAACTTTTTCAAGGCAACCTGCTGCTGGTAGGTTTGCCCGCTGACGACTTGCTCGGCCGACTGCCCAATGCCCACGGCTGGAGCTGGCATGCCGGCGACCAGGCCGCACTGGATGCGCGCTTTCCCGAGCGCAGCCAGTTCGGCGTGAACGTGCCCGAACGCGGGTTTGATGCGGCAGTGATTTTCCTTCCAAAATCCAAAGACCTCACCGACTACCTGCTCAACGCCGTGGCCGCACGCTTGCCCGGCGCCGAGCTGTTTTTGGTCGGGGAGAAAAAGGGCGGCATCGAAAGTGCCGCCAAGCAGATGATTCCGTACGGCAAGCCGCGCAAGCTCGACAACGCGCGGCATTGCCAGCTGTGGCAAGTCACCGTGGCCAACGCCCCGCAAGCGGTCGAGCTGGAAAGCCTGGCGCAAGTCTTCGAGGTGCCGCTGGCCGAAGGGCCGCTGAAGGTGGTGAGCCTGCCCGGCGTGTTCAGCCATGGTCGGCTGGATCGCGGCACCGAGCTGCTGCTGGAGCATCTGGATAAGTTGCCGAGCGGGCATCTGCTCGACTTTGGTTGCGGCGCCGGCGTGCTCGGGGCTGCGGTCAAGCGCCGTTACCCGCATAACAGCGTGACGATGCTCGATGTGGACGCCTTCGCCGCCGCCAGCAGCCGTCTGACTCTGGCGGCCAACGGTCTGGAAGCCGAGGTGTTGACCGGTGACGGTATCGACGCCGCGCCGATGGGTTTGAACGCGATTTTAAGCAACCCGCCGTTCCATGTCGGTGTACATACGGATTATTTCGCTACGGAAAACCTGCTGCGAAAAGCGGCGAAACACCTGGCAAAAGGTGGCGAACTTCGCTTGGTCGCCAACAGTTTCCTCAAGTATCAACCGCTGATCGAAGAGCACTTGGGCGTGTGTGCGATCAAGGCCGAGGGCAATGGTTTTCGCATTTACCGTGCCAAACGCGGCTGAGGGCGATTTGAAAAAGAACGCTTGCCGAATGGGTTTTGCCTAGGCAGAATCCGCTCCGTCCTAGGGGAGTAGTCTCCCACGAGCGCCATGCTCGTCCGGCATACGTCAACATACTTGGTCAACAGACCATGGCGTATGCGACCCAGGAGTCCGCACAGACGGACCGGGGTTTGACAAGACCTATGACACGCACACCTTACCCGGGGCGGGAAGGCTGTACGTGTCATAGCCGTGTCGGCCCGCCCCTGGAAACCTACCTGATGCTGGATTCATTACTCGTTCCTACCGCAATCGTTGCCTTGGCCGAAATCGGCGACAAGACGCAACTGCTCGCGCTCATCCTTGCCGCACGCTTTCGCAAACCCTGGCCGATCATCGCCGGCATTGTCGCCGCGACCCTGGCCAACCATGCGGCCGCCGGTGCCGTGGGGGCCTGGTTCGGCAGTTTCTTCTCGGATGCGGTGTTGCACTGGATCCTCGCAGCGAGCTTCTGTGCCACCGCGCTGTGGACTTTGGTGCCGGACAAACTCGACGATGACGAAGCCAGTACCACGCGCAAGTTCGGGCCGTTCCTGACCACGCTGATTGCGTTCTTCCTCGCCGAAATCGGTGACAAGACCCAGATCGCCACGGTGATGCTGGCGGCGCAGTACCCGGAGTTGTGGCTGGTGATTATCGGCACCACGCTGGGCATGCTGATTGCCAACGTGCCGGTGGTATTGGCGGGGAATTTTGCGGCGGAAAAACTGCCGCTGACCTTGATTCGTCGACTGGCGGCTACGGCGTTTTTCGTCCTGGCGGTGGTGGCGGTGTACAAGGCCATGCAAAGCAGCGGCTGGATCTAAACTCGATGTAAACCTGTGGGAGCTGGCTTGCCTGCGATGCAGGCGACT
>NZ_WKDB01000052.1:0-48454 GCF_021606215.1 Pseudomonas sp. PA-5-4B
TCCCGTTTCCACATTCCTCGCCCTTCTACATTGCGCCTCCCTTCCCATCCCGCACGCCTCCTTGATCTCTAATCCTGCTGCTCCCACATCCAATGCCAACCCCACATAAGTGCCCTTCCCCAACCACTTCGACACCTGCGCCACGTCCCCGACCCGCTGCGCATACCCCGCAATCTCACCCTTATGCAGAAAGCTTTTGGTCGATATCCCTAGCACCTTCTTCAACGACTGTTTGCCCCGCAACCCCGTGCCAAACCGCGCCGCGCCTTGCAGTTGCGCGTCCAACTGCCGAAACAGCCCTTGGCGCTGACGAGCAAATTCTCCCCGCTCCAACCCACCGCCCTTCAACCGCTGATGCAAGCGCTCAATCGCTTCCAGGGTCTGCGCCACCTCATCCAGATGCCGTGCCCACGCCGACGTGGCGCTGCCGATACCAATCGACCCGTTCGCCAGCAAGCTCTGCAGCAAATCGTAGTTATTGAATACCGCTGAACCGGCCGATGGCTCCAGCCCCCAGCGAATCTGCTCGCCATAACGCATCAACCAAGCTTCTTCACTGCGACAGCTGAAGCTGAAGTCGTCAGGGATAATTACCAGTTGCCCCGGTGTTACCAGGCCAGTACGTAAGTGCCGGTTCAACACGTCAAAGTGATCAGAACGCTGACGATTTGGCGCCCCGCCCATCGCCCTGGATTTCAAACTGCCGTAGTCCGTTGTGCGGTCATTGATGAACCCCTGCGCCATGCCTTCCATCCCGGATGCAATGAAGATGGCGTCGGAATATAGGCAAGCACAGGCGGCCCGCACACAAGGGCGGGCGCGGGAAATCACATTTAGGAAGTTGCCTACTCGGCAGAGAAAAATCGCCTACAAAAACCCGCGATTAATACCCGGTCATCTCCAGATACCCCACACCACCGTCAAACTGCACCGGCCCTTCCCAGTACGGGATACTCAGGTTCATCCATGCCTTCGGGTTGACGGCCTGGGGCGTGATATCCAGTTGCTTGCCGGGAATTTTCAGTGACCAGCGCGTAGGAACAGTGCGCCCGTCAACCTAGGTGGTGGCCAGCGGTGTGAGTTGAATATCGGCGTTATGCAGGGTCTGGGTGTGCCCTTGCTGGTCGATCCAGGTGCCGGTCAGGTAACCCGCGCCGTCTTTTTGCCGCACGCGAAACAGCATCAATTGCTCGCCACGGTCCAGGTGCAGGGAGAACCAGTCCCAGCCGGTCTGGCTCGCGGCCAGGGGCTGGCTGCTCCATTCGCGGTCGAGCCAGGCCGGGCCGCTGACCTGGTAGGTGGTGCCGTCGAGCGTGACATTGCCTGCTGCGGTAAAAAACGGCTGGCTGTAGTAGTAGGACGCCTGGCCTTGATCGGATTTGCGGCTGTAGCCGTTATCACCTTGCAGCACCAGCGGGCGGCTGGAAGTCAGGTGCAAGTCGTAGGCAAACTGTGGGCCTGTGGCCTTGAGTTGCATATCGGCCAAGGCGCTGGCGGCATCGGGCCGGGTGGCAAAACTCCAATCGTCGAGCCAGGCAGTGAATGGCGCTGCCTGGGCGCCGGCCTGGCCAACACCGCCACGGGCGTAGCGCTCGGCGGCGTAATGCCGGGTGGCGGAGGTGACGGCGGCGTGGCCCAGCCAGATCGTCGAGTCACGCCAGCCCGCATGTACCGGCCCGGCCTTGAGCGCGTTGCGAAACAACGTCCATTGCACGCCGAACACATGGCCTTGGGCATCCTTGAGGTTGGCGGTGACGTACCACCATTCGATGCGAAAGCCGGGGTGCGGGCCGTGGTCTTCGGGAAAGCTGAAGACCTTGCCAGGCACCACCTGGGCGAAATCCGCCGCTTCACTGCCAAGGCCGGCGAAGCTTTCCTGCGGCGCGGGGGCTTTGTCGCAGGCGGTCAATAGCAACACGGCGGCCCAGCACCAGGGGTTAATCTTCATGGGCAAAGGTCCTCAGCAAATCCGCCGGGCGGCTGCGGTACAACTGCCACAGCGGCCAGGCCGAGGCCAGCAGCGTGGCAAGCATCGCCAGCCCCAGCAATTGCGCCAGCTGCCACGGGAACACTTGCAATGGCAGGCGCCAGCCGAACGCCTGCACATTGATCACCGCGTCCAGGCACCAGGCCAGCAGCAGGCCCAAGGGTAAGGCCAACACCAGCGTCAACACCGCCAGCAGCCAGGTTTGGCCGAGGTTGAGCAGCATCAGTTGCCGGCGCGTCACGCCCAGCGCCCACAGCGGTGCGAGTTGGCCAAGGCGGCTTTGGCTCTGGGTCAGCAGGCTGATAAACAGCGCCACACCGGCGACACCCAGGGTCAGGCTGTTGAGTGCCGCGGTGGCGGCGAAGGTGCGTTCGAACACCTGGCTCGACCAGCCTTTGAGCTGCTGCTGATCGACGATGCGGCTGTCCTCCAGGGCAAAGGCGCGCCGCACCTCCTGCACCAGCGCCGGCACATTGCCGGGCAGTACGCGCAGGTTGAAGCGCGCCGGTGCCAGGCCCGGCCAGTGCGCCAGCAGGTGTTGCGAATTGACCAGCAGATGGCCCTTGGGGTTGCCGTAGTCGGCGTAAACCCCCACCACTTTTGGCGACCACACGCCTTGCGGCGTGGGGAGCTTGATGGCGTCGCCCAGGCCCACCTTCAAGCGGCGCGCCAATTGCTCGCTGAGCATCACGCTATCGCCCTCCAACAGTTGATCCCACGGTGCGCTGACGGCTTGCAGCAGCGGCCAGTGCTGGCGATAGGTCGGATCGTCGACCACCCCGAACACATCCGCCGGCCAGCCCTGCAATTGCACCGCCACCTGCCAGGTGGGCAGCACCGCCTGCACCAGCGGTTGCCGCGCCAACCAGGTGGAAAGCTGCTCGGCCTGGGCCGGGTTTTGCGGGTTGAGGTACAGCTCGGCGGTAAGGCGTTGTTCCAGCCAGTTATTGAACGTCTGGCGAAACCCCGAAGTCATGGAGCCCGCACCAATGTTCGCCGCCAGGGCCAACAGCAACGCCATCAGCGCCAGGCTCAAGGCCGGCAACTGCTGGCGGCAGTCGGCAAGAAACCACTGGCCCAACACCGAACGGCTACGTCCAAGCACCGCCGTCAACAGGCCATTGAGCACCACCGGCAGGCCGAGCGCCGCGCCCAGCAGCAAGGCTGCCATCAGCACAAACCCGGCGGCGAGGCTGTTACCCCACCACAGCGCCAGCACTGCAATCGCCAACGCAGTAGCCGCCACCCAACCCTGACGTCGCAGCCAGCGCCCGTGTGCCTCATGCCAGGCCTGGGCATTGGCCAGCGCCAGCAAGGGCAAACGCGACGCGCGCCACAGGCTGCTGGCGCCCGCCAGCAGCGCGCCGAGCAGGCTCAAGCCCAAGCCGGCCAGCCACCACCACGGGCTGAGGTTTAATTGGCCCGCCACCTCGGCGCCATACAGCCCGCGCAGGCTGGCGGCCACATCCGGGAGCAACAGGCTGGCCAGCAGGTAACCACTGATCACACCCAACACGCCACCCAGCAACGACAACACGCCCAGCTCAACCGCCAGGCTGACGATCAGCAGGCGCGCGCTGACCCCGCAGGCACGCAAGGTACGCAGCAAGCCACGGCGTTGCTCCAGGGCCAGGCCGATGGCGGCGTGGACAATAAACAGGCCGACTACAAAGGATAAAAAACCCAAGGCATCGAGGTTCAGGTGAAAGCTCTCGGTGAGGCGCGAGAGGTTGTTGTCCTCGCCTTGCTTGAGTTGCAGCGCGGCGGGAGGCGTCGGGTGGGTGGCGGCAAAGGCCTTGTCCACCAGCAGGCGCGATAGACGCCCCGGCATGTCCAATAACGGTTGGGCGAAGCCGATATCGGTCAGCAACAGGCCGGGAGCCATGTCAGGCTGAACCTGCAATGGTGGCAACCGTTGGCCGTTCGCCGTCAACGGTCGCGCACCGGCCTGCAACCCCAAAGCCTGCAAGGTTTGCGCGGCGATCCAGGTTTGCCCAGGCGGGTTGAAAAACCCGAGCATCTGCGCCTGGCTCAAGCGCTGCCCCGCCACCGCACCGCCACCGGGCAAGGAAAACGGCTCGATGCCCATCAATTGCAGGCGCAGATCTTCATGCCCCTTGAGCTGCAGCCGCCCCTGCACCACCGGCGACACCGGCCAGCCGGCGCGGCGCAGTTCGGCAAACAGCGCTTGCGGGAAGCTCGCGCTGTCCGGCGCAGTCAGGCTGGCTTGGGGCTCACCGCCGATCAATTGGCTGGCACGTGCATAGCTGTCGCGCGCCTGGCTGTTAAGGGCTTGCACGCCGGTCAACAACGCGGTGGCCAGCCACAAGCCGGTGAGCACGCTGAAGAACTGCACCGGGTGTCGTCGCCAATGGCTCAACAATGCGCGCAGCGCCCAATAAAATACCCTCATCTCATGCGACCACACGACCACGCCGCAACACCACCTGGCGGTCCAGGCGCGCGGCGATGCGCGGGCTGTGGGTGACCATCAACAGGCTGGTGGGGCTGTCTCGCAGCAGGTCCAGCAGCAATTGCAGCACGTCATCGCTGGTGGCCTCGTCGAGATTGCCGGTGGGTTCATCCGCCAGCAACAAGCCGGGGCGCGAGGCCAACGCACGGCCCACCGCAACCCGCTGCTGTTGGCCGCCGGAGAGTTGTTCGGGATAACGCTTGAGCAAATCGCCCAGGCCCAGGCGCTCAACCAGTTGCGCCTGCCATTGCGGGTCGAAGCGCCCGGCCAGACGTGCCTGGAACGCCAGGTTGTCGTCGACACGCAAACTGCCGATCAGGTTGAACTGCTGGAACACCAGGCCGATTTCGGTACGCCGCCAATGCGCCAGTTGCGCCTCGCTCAGTTGGTCCAGGCGCTGCTCGCCCACCTGAACAGTGCCACTGTCCACACGGTCGAGCCCGGCGACCAGATGCAGCAACGTACTTTTTCCGCTGCCGGACTCGCCCATCAGCGCCAGGCTGCTACGCTCTCCCAGGTACAGGTCGACACCCGCCAGCACCGGCAGTGGACCTTGCGGGGTGGCGTAGCTTTTAACAACACCTTGCACCTGCAACATAAACACGCTCGTTTAAAGGACTGCAAACGAGCATAACGGCTGGTTGACGGCCCCACGCAAATTTTTCACATGGATTTCACCGCTTGCCCACCCTCGCCCCTCTAAATTGCCCGCCATGCGTCGCTAGACGGCAACTTGTTAGTTACCGCCCACGGCAACTTTTAACCGTCGGATGTTCAGCCAAAAGACAGCAGCGCTATGACACGCTCCGCTTCAACTACGGGCATCCGTCAGTGCGTTGCGCCTATTTGAATAAAACACTGAAGACAGTGCCCATGGTGAATGATGTGGTTGACCTTACCCTGACCAAACCGCGCTCACGCCGGGGCTATCTCAAGCGCCTGCGAAAGTGGTGGGCGGGCCTTGCCGTTATCGGCTTGCTGCTCGCCGGTTTCCTGGTGTGGCCGTTCTCGCCGCGCGACCTGAGCGTCGGCAATCGCCTGCTGACCTCGCAAGTGCTGCCGGCCTGGCGTAATGGCGACCTGATCGTGCTGGTGCGTCACGAAGAGCGCTGCGACCGCTCGCCCAATGCCTGCTTCGGCGCACCTGAAGGCCTGACGACCGTCGGCACCCAACGCGCTGAAGAAGTGGGCAAGGCCTTCAAACTACTGGGCCTGGAAAACAGCGACATCGTTGCCAGCCCGGCCTTGCGCACGGTACAGACCTCGCACTTCATGTTCGGCAAAGCCGAGCTGACCGCTGGGGAAAAGACCATCTGTGGCGAGGACATCGATGAAGAACTGCTCAGCCGCAAACGACCTGGTCGTAACCTCGTTTTTGTCACCCACAGCGGCTGTATTGCCGACTTCGAAAGCGCCCTGGGCTACCCCCATGCGACGTTCTCCGAGTACGGCAGTGCCCTGTTCGTGCGCGTACTGGCCAACGGCAAATTCGAGACGCTTGGCATCATGAAAGGCCCCGCCTGGGCCGCCGTACTTAAAAAGCTATAGACACTTTTTTACCTATAACTTTCTTCATGTTCAGCAAAACGACAGCCCTGTTCTGGCATGTTCAACTGCGCCCGCTACTATTGGACGTCATGAATACTTTCATCGACTTAGTGAACTTAGTGATTCTTCCTACAAACTTTTACACATCTGCTTACTTCGCCATTAAACGTCAAGGAGCGACGTTTTCATGACTCGACTGCTTAAACCCTTACCTCTATTGCTATTGGCCTTCGCGGTATTCTATCTACTGCCCATGGGCCTGCACGGTTTGTGGATCCCGGATGAAACCCGCTACGCCCAGATCAGCCAGGAAATGCTCCAGAGCGGCAACTGGGTCGCACCGCACTTCATGGGTGTACGCTATTTCGAAAAACCTGCCGCCGGCTATTGGCTGATCGCCCTCGGGCAGGCGGTGTTCGGCGAAAACCTGTTCGGTGTGCGTGTGGCTTCGGCCTTGACCACCGGCCTGAGCGTGGTGCTGGCCTACCTTATCGCCCGCCGCCTGTGGAACGACCCACGCAAAAGCTTCGCCTGCGCCCTGCTCTACATGAGCTTCGGGCTGGTGGCTGGGCAAGCAGGTTATTCCAACCTCGATCCGCAATTCACCTTCTGGGTCAACCTCAGCCTGGTAGCGCTGTGGTTTGCCCTCGACAGCCGCACGCCGCGTAGCCGCCTGGGTGCCTGGGCAGTGTTGGGCGTGGCCTGCGGCATGGGCTTTATGACCAAGGGCTTTCTGGCCTGGCTGTTGCCCGTGCTGATCGCCGTGCCCTATATCCTCTGGCAGCGCCGCCTGGGCGAATTGTTGCGCTACGGCCCGCTGGCCATTGTGGTCGCCGCGATCATGTGTGTGCCGTGGGCCTTGGCCATTCACTTGCAGGAGCCTGACTACTGGCGTTTCTTCTTCTGGCACGAGCATATCCGTCGCTTCTCTGCCGACAATGCCCAGCATGCGCGGGCCTGGTGGTTCTTCCTGCCGATCATGGTGGTCGCCT
Source organism: Pseudomonas sp. PA-5-4B (assembly GCF_021606215.1). Lineage (NCBI taxonomy): Bacteria > Pseudomonadati > Pseudomonadota > Gammaproteobacteria > Pseudomonadales > Pseudomonadaceae > Pseudomonas > Pseudomonas sp. PA-5-4B. The sequence goes on from NZ_WKDB01000052.1 coordinate 7,001, forward strand.
GCCTGCCCTGGGCGGCGTTGCTGCCGGCCACACTGATCAAGACCTGGAAAGACAAAGCCCAGCCGGCCATCGTGTTCCTGGCCCTGTGGTTGCTGTTGCCCCTGGCCTTCTTCAGCATGAGCCGCGGCAAATTGCCGACCTACATCATGCCGTGCCTGCTGCCACTGGCCTTGTTGATGGGCCACGCGCTGATCGACTTGATCCAGCAAGGCAAGGCCCGCGCGATCCTGATCAACGGGCTGGTAAACGCCGTGATTGGCCTGGCGGCGATGGTGGCGTTGATCTACCTGCAAATCAGCAACCCGATGTACGGCAACAGCCACGCGGAGATGTTCAGCCTGTCCCTGGCGTTTATCGTATTGCTGGCCTGGATCCTCGCCAACCTGCTGCAAGCGCTGCGCCCGCTGACCCTGTGGGCAATGCCGGCACTGGGCATCGGTTTGCTGGTGGCGTTGCTGCCGGCGGGCATGCCGGAAATGATCACCGATACCGAAATGCCCGACCAGTTCGTGCTTGAGCATCTGGACGAATTGCAACAAACCCATGCTTTGATCAGCAACGAGTTGGGCTCGGCGTCGGCCTTGTCCTGGCGCCTGGGTCGCACGGAAGTGGCGTTTTACGACACCGAAGGCGAGCTGCGTTATGGCCTCAAGTACGCCGACTCGGTGCACCGCAAGGTCGACCTGGACAGCGTGCAGACCTGGCTTGCGCAGGCGCGCCAGCAAGGTTCGGTCGGTGTGCTGATGCGCGTGCGCAGCACCAGCGAACACCGCGAAGAAGGGCAACTGCCACCGGGTGGCAAGCGCTATCGCAAAGGCGCCCTGCTCTTGATTATTTATCCGCAGCTTCCTTAACGTTACGCCTGCCTTGAGAGCCGCCCATGAGTGTCTTCAAAACCGAACGCGGCGCCCTGGTGCTGCTGCTGGGCGTCTCGGCGCTGCTCCTGCTGCTGGGCCTGGGCAGTCGCGACTTGTGGGGGCCGGAAACCCGCTGGGCCAATATTGCGTTGCAGATGCTGCAAAGCGGTGATTACTTCGACCCCTACCTCAAGGGCGCGCCCTACTACGACAAACCCCTGCCCTCCTACTGGCTGATCACCGGCTTCGCCAACCTGATGGGCGGGCTTGGCCCCTGGTCGCTGCGCTTGTCGTCGGTGATTGCGGCGTGGCTGAGCATCTGGCTGGTGTACCTGATCGGCGAACGCCTGTTTCGCAAAGGCACCGGGCTGATTGCCGGTTGGATGCTCGCCACCACCTTCTACTTTCTGTTCTGGGCGCGCGTGGCCACGGCCGATATCCTCACCGTGTGCGGCGTGCTGGCGGCGGTGTGGTGGTATTGGCGCGGGCCGGACGACACGCGGCTGGGGCGCTACACGGTGTTTTTCCTGCTGCTGGCGGCCACCTCGCTGTTCAAAGGCTTGATCGGTTTTGTGCTGCCGGGCCTGGTGCTACTGCCGCACCTGCTCAGCGAGCACCGCTACAAGCGCCACCTCAACCTGCGCCTGCTGCTGGCCATGCTGATTGCAGCGGCGTTTTATGCGATTCCCTTCGTGCTGTCCCACCTCTACGGCGCGCCGACTTACGGCGAGAGTGGCCTTGAACTGGTGTTCAAGGAAAACGTCGTGCGTTTCTTCGACCCGTTCGACCACATGGGGCCGATCTACACCTACCTGATCTACCTGCCTGCCTACACCTTGCCCTGGGCACCATGCTGGTTGCTGGGCCTGTGGCTGGCGCTGCGCAACTGGCGCCACACGCCACCGAACGTGCGCTGGCTGGTGTGGGGTCTGGGCCTGCTGTTTGTGTTCTTCACCGCCAGTGGCAGCCGGCGCAGCTACTACGTGCTGCCGCTGGTGCCTTTTGCCCAGTTGTTGGCGGCCTGGTGGTTGAGTGAACGCCTGGAGCAAAAAACCGCCAGCTGGCCGCGTTGGCAAAAAGGCTTCGGCTTCACTGCAGGCCTGCTGTTGCTGGTGCTCGGAGGGATCTATCCCTGGGTCAACGGCAATGGCGGCGTGACCCGCTTCGCCGACGACGTACAGGCCGAGGCGGTCAAAAGTGCGCCGTGGGCTCACTGGCAGATGGTGATGGTAGAAGTCGACAACAAAGTGCCGATGTACCTGCAAAATGGCGGCAAACCGTTCTACTACGTCAGCGAAACCCAGGACTTCCCGCGCCAGGGCGACAGCGCCGCCTTGATGGCCTGGCTGGAAAAAACCAGCGGCCAGGGCTTCGACCCGCAGCACACCATTATCGTCGCGCAGTATTCCAAGGAAGACCCGACGCCGCTGGCCTACCTGGGCGCGGATCACACGGTGATCACCACGCAGCCGGATAATGGCGAGCGGTTGTTCCAGAAGCGCTCGGGTGGCAGCGTGGCGTTTGTTCCAACGCCACGCTGACGGCATTATCGGCGTCACCCTGCCTGGAACGCCGCTAGCGCTTCTCAAACACGGCATAACCGACATAAGCAAAATCCGACAGCCGCCGCGCTTCAGAACCGGGGTAAGTGAAATGCTCACGTGTCAGGTAAGACGCAGGAAGGTCAGGAACGTCCTCCACCCTTCCGTCTATTTCGCCGTTACTGGCCGTGGAATGGGCGCCGCCTTGCTGATCAATGAATTCAAGGAGGTGTTCAGCATTCGCGGCACTGGCTGCGCGAACATCGGCGGGTAACCGGGGGTCGTTCCAGTCACCGCCTACGAGCACTTTGAAGGCGAGCCGTTCGTTCGCGTCGAGCACGTTATCAAGTGCCTTGAACAAGGGATTCACCGTGATTGCCTGCACCGCGCGTCGGTCACCTGCTGCGCGGCCGTGGGGGGCAGGCTTTGGCCAGACGACCCCACGACCGCCCTCCCCCAGTACGCGGTAGCCTTGCTCGGCGAACTGAGTCAGGCGGTCCACCTCGGACGCAAACCCCTTTATACCCTGCACGTCCAGGCGCCCATCCCCTGGATAACTGCCTTTGACCCGGCGCAGACAGGGGTCGTTGTCGATGTGGTGGATCACCCGCGCCAGGCGATACATGGCGTCGGCGCGCGACACGGGGTCTGGGTTGGCGGCGGTAAAGTCGCCCACCTGTCGCTTCAAGTGGGTGATCAGTCTGGTTTGGCGCTCACGCCTTTGTGGGTTCCAGCCATAGGCTCGCGACATGATGCCCGTGCCCAGCATGGGGTTGTCCTTGTAGATCTGCGTCGCTGAGCGTTGATCATCCGCCGGCCGTGTTTGCCCGCGCGTCGGCAGGCTGCAGGTGTCGGCCTCAGTGAGAGGGGCTGGCAACATCGGCGCGCGCGTCTGTATGAAAGGCTGAAAGTGTCCAAGCGTTGGGGTCATGAGCCAGGTTGTCCATCAAAATCCAACGGCGTCGAAACGCTGACGCCGACGTTTCAGGCGAAACTGCACAATGTGTTGGTGGTGACGGCAAAAAAGGTTCCATCGGAACCTGCGGTTGATGGCGATCGTTCCCACGCGCAGCAAAGGAACGCCTCTTGGGACGCGCTGCGTCTCTCCACCATTGCGCACTTGCGACGCGGAGCGTCGCGGGCTGCATTCCCACGCGGAGCGTGGGAACGATCAAATCGGAACCTGCGGTTGATGGCGTTTGGTCATGGTTTGTAAAGGGCCAGCAAGGCGTGTCCCTTTTAATTGCAGGACGTTTCCTAGACAATCCCTGCCGCCTTGTGCCTGTTGGAATCGATGGCTAGTCTGCGATCCGTCACTGCTCATCAGTGATCGGGTTTAGTCGCCCGCTAACATCACGCGCACGGTCTTCCGCCGATTTTTATGGTGGCTGTGCGTGGGGCGCCTTCGGGTGCGCCGGGTTTCGTGATGACCGGTCGACTAACCTGCGCACAGTCGCCACCCATTCGTTTAGTCGCGACGGGTGTCGACTCCTAATCATCACGGAGTTACACCATGAAAAAAGTCGTCCCCGACCCACCCCGCAACGCCAACAAAGACCGCGCCGCCTTCAATCGCGCCATCGACCATTACCTGCCCTCCAAAGGTGTTCAAATCGAAGACCTGAGCTTCGAAGATGCCCTGCTCTACACCGCCAGCTTGCTCGACAGCGCTTCAGCGACCGCGCTCAATTGCGGTGATCTGCTGGCCAGCCCCCAGCGGGCGAAGATTCTGGCGGTGTGGCATTTGCTTGAGATGGCCAAGACCACGGTGGACCGCTCTATCGAGTGCCTGAACCCGCCAAAACATCGCTCTGAATAAACTCGATTAACCCTGTGGGAGCGGGCTTGCTCGCGAATGCGGTGGGTCAGTCAACTTATCTGTAACTGATGCACCGCATTCGCGAGCAAGCCCGCTCCCACATTTGTCCGCATTTGCCCTTTTGAGATCGGTCCCATGCGTGGGCACGATCAGATCCGGCGGCGGCGGTTGAGTTGGGGGATGGCGGTTTGCGGCACTTCCACGCGCTGTACCTGGGCGGTGGTGCAGGCGGCCAATTGCGCCAACGTCGGCTGGCTGAACAGGGTGCGCGCATCCACTTCCAACCCTGCCTTGCGCATCCGCGCCACCAGGGTCACCGCCAACAATGAATGCCCGCCCAATTCGAAGAAGTGGTCGTGACGCCCTACCCGAGCAAGTTTCAACACGTCGGCCCAGATGCCCGCCATCAGGGTTTCAATCTCACCCACCGGCGGCTCATACGCGCGACTCACAACCGCCTCCAACCCAGGCTCCGGCAAGGCTCTGCGGTCGAGTTTGCCAGCCGGGTTAAGCGGCCATTCATCAAGCTGCACAAAGGCCGCCGGCACCATGTATTCAGGCAACTGTTCCAACACGTACGCACGCAAGGCTTCCAGGCTTGGCGCTTGCCCGCGCAGGGTAAAGTACGCCACCAAACGCTCATCACGAATCAGCACCGCCACGTCCCGCAGCGCCGGGTGCGCGGCCAGGCGCGATTCGATTTCGCCCAGCTCCAGGCGTACGCCCCGCAGCTTGACCTGAAAGTCATTGCGCCCCAGGAACTCAAGGTTGCCATCGGGCAAGTAACGCACCAGATCGCCGGTGCGATACAGCCGATCACCGGGCACAAACGGGCTGTCGATAAAGCGCTCGGCGGTCATCTGTTCCAGGCCCAGATAGCCCCGCGCAACGCCGACGCCGCCGATATGCAGTTGGCCGCTGACGCCCATGGGCACCGGCGTATCATGTTCATCCAGCACATACAGGCGGGTGTTGTTGATCGCCCGACCAATCGGCAGTTGCAGGGCCGGCACGGCGGCGCCGGGTTCCAGGGTCCAGGCGCTGCTGTCCACTGTGGCTTCGGTGGGGCCGTAGACGTTATGCAAGCGCACGTTGGGCAAGCGTGCCTGCACGCCTCGGGCCAGGGCTTCAGTGAGCTCACCGCCGCCGCAGAGCACGTCGGTGAGGCTGGTGCACAGCGCGGATTCTTCCAGTTCCAGAAACTGCTGCAACATCGCCGGCACGAACTTGATCACGCTGATCTGTTGCTCGCGGATCACCTGGGCCAGGTACGCCGGTTCACGGTGCCCATCGGGCCGTGCGAGCACCAGGCGCATGCCATTGGTCAGCGGCCAGAACAGCTCCCACACCGAGCCATCGAAGCTGAACGGCGCACGTTGCAACAAGGCGCCGCCCTGGGCATTCGGGCACAACCGGGAGCCCCAGTGCATCAGGTTGCTTAAGCCCCGATGCTCGATCATCACGCCTTTGGGCGTGCCGGTGGAACCGGAGGTGTACATCACGTAGGCCAGGTTGGCGACGCTCAAACCGGGCACCAACGGGTTGCCGATAGGTGCCTGGTTCCAGGCGCAGCGGTCGAAGTCGATTACCGGCATCGACACCTCGCCGGGCAAGTCACGGGTGGCCGCGTGTACCAGTAACGCCACGGGCTGGCTGTCGCTGAGCATGTAGGCCAGGCGTTCGCGCGGGTAGCCAGGGTCCAGCGGCACATAGGCGCCACCCGCCTTGAGGATCGCCAACAACCCCACCACCAGCTCCAGCCCGCGCTCGACGCACAGGGCCACACGCGAATCCGGCTGGACGCCGCGCTCGCGCAGGTGAAAGGCAAGCTGGTTGGCACGCTCGTTGAGCTCGCGGTAGGTCAACTGCCGTTCGCCGGCCTGCACCGCAATGGCATTGGGAATCTGCCGCGCATGGGCTTCGAACAGGGCTTGGACGGTGAGGGTTTCGGGGTAGTCGGTGTGGGTCGCATTAAAGTCCAGCAACTGCGTTTTCAGTTCGCTGGCCGGCAGCACCTGTACCTCGCGCAGGGGTGTGGTCGGCGCGTGTTCAAGGGCTTCCGCCAGGCCGCACAACACCGTCTCGATATAATCCAGCAAGCGCTCGGCACCGACCTTGCGCGGCGCCTTGGCCGTGAGGCGAAAGCCGCTGGCGACGTCGTCGACCGTCAGCATCAGCGGGTAGCTGAGGATGTCTTCGCTGCTGAGCAGCGCAATGCCCGGCACCAGGTTCAGGTCCCTGTCCGCCGCCGTGTGCCGATAGTTGAGCAGGCTGTTGAACAGCGGCGATGCACCGCTGCAACGCTGGGCCAGGGCCAGCGATGCCTGTTCATGGGCGACCAGCGCGCTCAGTTGCGCATGGGTGTCTGCCAGCGCAGCGACCACGCTTTGCCCGGCCAGGCGCACGCGCAGCGGCAAGGTGTTGATGAACATGCCCAAGGCACGGTCGGCGCCCTCGCCGGCTTGCAAACGGCCGAGCAACACGGTGCCGAATACCACATCATCGCGGCCCGCGACCCGGCTGAGTACCTGGGCCCAGGCCAGGTGAAACAGGCTCGCGGCACTCACCCCAAGCGCTCGCGCCTGGGCGCGCAGGCGCAGGTTGAGGGCGTCTGCCAGGGGCCGTTCGGCCGCTTCGATGTCGGCGCGATTGGCCTGGCGCTCCTGCAAGCCGAACGCCAGGGTCGGCTCGTCAACGTCGGCCAGGCGCTCGCGAAAGAACGCCTCATGGGCCGCCTGGCGCGCTGCCGAGCGGGCCTGCGCGACCACGTTGCGGTAAGGCACCGGTTCCGGCAATTGCGCCTGCTGGCCCAGCAAGTGGGCGCGAATTTCATCCACCAGCACAGTGGTCGAAGTGGCGTCATTGACCAGGTGATGGAAGCGCAACTTGGCGACCCAGCGCTGGTTGTGCGGCTCCTCGGCGTAATCCAGTGCCATCAGCGGCGCCTGGCGCAGATCCAGCGGTGCGTGCTGATCCTGCAGCGGTTCGACGCGCAACTGCGCCTGGCGCCACACCACTTGCATCGGTTGTTCAAGCGCATCCCACACCAGGCTGGTGCGCAGAATATCGTGACGGTTGATCACCTGCTGCAACGCTTGGGCAAACGCCTCCAACTGGTCGCGACGGACAAAACTGAACAGCGCATGTTGCTGGTAGGGGTCGCGCGCGTCCGTGAGGTGGTGGTACAGCAAGCCCTCCTGCAACGGCGCCAGCGGGTAGATTTCCTGCACATTGGCAGCCCCACCGGGGATGCCGGCGACGATACGATCCAGGCTCGGCTGGTCGAGTTCGGCCAGTGCGAGCATGTCCGGCGTGATGTGGCTGCAACCTGGCGCAATACGATTGCCCGGCACCTGTACCTCACTGCCTCCACTGACCGCCGCCAGCGCGGCGAGCGTCGGCTGGCCGAACAACACCTGCACATCGGCATGCAAGCCGGCCTGGCGCATGCGCTGCACCAACTGCACCGCCAACAGCGAATGGCCGCCCAGTTCAAAGAAATGGTCATGGCGCCCCACTTGCTGCACCTGCAATAGTTCAGCCCAGATCTGCGCCAGCAGGGTTTCCGCGCCTTCGTACGGTGCTTCGAACTGGCGCGTGACAAAGGCTTGCTGGGTGGGCGCAGGAAGCGCCTTGCGGTCGAGCTTGCCGTTGGCGGTCAGCGGCATCGCCTCCAACTGCACATAGGCTGCCGGCAGCATGTAATCGGGCAGCGAGGCTTGCAAATGGGCGCGCAACGCTTCGATTTCGACGTTGTGCCGGGCCACAAACCAGGCCAGCAGTTGGCCTTCGCGACACTGCACCACGGCTTCCTGGACCGCCGGATGGCTGGCCAGCGCGGACTCGATTTCCCCCAGTTCGATGCGCACGCCACGGATTTTCACCTGGTCGTCATTGCGGCCCAGGTACTCAAGGTTGCCGTCGGGCAGCCAGCGCACCAGATCACCGGTGCGGTACATCCGGCCCGCGGTGAACGGGTCATCCACAAAGCGCTCGGCGCTCAGTTCAGGCTGGTTCAGGTAACCCCGCGCCACACCCTTGCCGCCGATATACAGCTCCCCCGCCACGCCAATCGGCACCGGGCGCCGCTGTTCATCCAGCACGTACACCGTGGCATTGTCGATCGGCGCGCCGATGTGCAGCGCATGGCCCGCCTCGACGCGCCCGGAGGTGGCGACCACCGTGGCTTCAGTGGGGCCATAGTTGTTGATCACGTCATAGGTTTGTGCGCGGCTGAAGCTGCGCAGGCGGTCGCCGCCGATCAGCAGGGTGCGCAGGGTCGGGTGTTGCAGGCGCTGGCTGAAGGCGTACTCGGCCACCGGCGTCGGCAAAAAGCACACGTCCAACGGCTGCGCACGCCACCAGTTGAGCAGCGCATCAATGTCCTGGGCGTCGTCCTGTGCCGGCGGCAAGTGCAAGGTCGCGCCCACGCACAACGCCGGCCACACTTCCCAGGCCATCGCGTCAAAACCGAAGCCGGCCACGCTGGCCGTCTGGCTGCCCGCGTGCAGGTTGAAGGCGCGGCAGTGCCAGTCCACCAGGTTCGACACGGTGTGGTGCTCAACCATCACGCCTTTGGGCAAACCGGTGGAGCCTGAGGTGTAGATCACATACGCGAGGTTCGACGGCGTGACCGCCACCGGTGGGCTGTCGCTGCGGCCATGCGTCGGCAGGTCCAAACGGATTATCGGCACGTCGAGCATCGGCAGGCGCGCCAGCACGTTGTGCTGGGCCAGCACCGCCACCGGGGAACTGTCGTGCAGCAGGTAGCTCAGGCGCTCGGCCGGGTGAGCCGGGTCCACCGGTACGTAGCAGGCGCCGGCCTTGAGGATCGCCAGCAACCCGGCCACGGTGTCCAGCCCGCGCCGCGCCACAATCGCCACACGGTCATCCGGCTGCACGCCATGTTCGAGCAATTGGTGGGCCAGGGCATTGGCCTGTTGATCGAGCTGGGCGTAGGTCAATTGCCGGTCCTGATGCACCGCCGCAATGGCGTCAGGCGTGCGCGCTGCTTGCGCCTCGATGCGCCGATGCAGGGTTTGCGCGCTGGCAGGCGCTTGTGCGGTGGCATTCCACTGCTGCAACCGGAGCTGTTCGGCCGGCGTCACCAAGGCAAACTCAGCCAGCGTCAACGCGGTATTCGCCAACCCCTGTTCCAGCAGCCAGGTAAAGCGCTGCGCCAACGCCTGCACCTCGTCCTCGCGAAACCACGCCTCGTTATACACGCAGTGCAGGCAAGCAGTGTCCTGGTAACGGTTGCTGCGCAGGTGGAAGGCAATCGGCAGCGGCTCGTGGTAGTTGGATACCTTGACCGCGCGGGCCTGGACCTGGCCGAAGCGCAGGTCGTGATCGTCCTGCTCAAAGGACACCGACAAATCAAACAACTGGCCACGATCGGTACGTCGCAGGCCCAGTTCACGGTTCATCTCGCTCAGGGGAAAACGCTGGTGGCGAAAGTCCTGCTTGAGCTGGTCACGCACACCGCGCACTACCGCGCTGAACGGCAATTGCGCATCGAACTGGAAACGCACTGCACTGACCTGGGTGAACAAGCCCACGGTGGAACGAAAACGTGCGTTGGAACGGTTGAGAATCGGCAGCCCCACCACCCACTCTTCACGCTGGCTGGTGCGGGTGAAATACACGTACAGCGCCGCCAGCAACACATGGAAGGCCGAGGCCTGGTAACGGTTGGCGACTTGCTCCATGCGGTTGAGCAGCGCCACCGGGAACGGCTCCACCCAGGTGTTGCTCGACGCCGGGGCATTGTGGCGCGGCGTCAGCAGCGGCTCGGGCAGCACCTGGTATTTGTCCAGCCAGTAGGCGCGGTCACGGGCGTAACGGGCCGATGCCTGGTAACGCAGGTCCGTGTCGATAAAGTCGATATAGGACGGGGCGTACGGCTCCGGTTGCCGCCCCTGTTCAAGGTCGGTGTACAGCCGGGCCAGGGATTGCAGCACCTGGCCAAAGCCCCAGCCATCGAGAATCAGGTGATGGGCCTGGATGCCGAGGCGGTAGTGGTCGTCATCGAGCTTGACCAGGACAAACCGCAATAACGGTTCACCACTCATCGCATAGGGCCGGGCCATTTGCGCTTGCATCAGCGCCTGGCTCGCGGCCTGCGGGTTGTGCAGCGCGCAGAAGTCGTGCCGTTGTACCTGCACCGTCAGCGCAGCGTCGAAGGTCTGTCGAGGCAAGCCGTCGGTATCGGTGTGCAACTGGGTGCGCAAGGCATCGTGCTTGGCCACCAGCAACTCGACGGCGCGCTGGATCAGTTCCGGCACCAAGGGGCCGGCGAAATCCATATAGCCGCCAATGTTGTACAACGGCGAGTCGCCTGCTCGCAGTTGGTCGAGCCAGATGTCCTGCTGGGCGGCAGTCAGGGGGAAGCTTGGGGAATGCTTCATAAGATCCTTCTCAATAGGAGTCCGGCACGGCCGCACACGGGCCCATTTCGCCAAAATTGCCGGATTTGAGCATGGCGACCCGAAGGTGTCTGTCACCCGAAACCCGGACATTCATATGGATGGAAACGGGCTTGGCTGATGGTTGACTGCTGGAACGATTAAAGCGCTGTAGGAAATTGACTACACATGGCCGCAGTCAGTTTTTCTCAACACGCCCCAATTACTTATTTTTACTATAAATATCAATTGGTTAATCAGCTCTAATTTTTAGCCATGGTTTTTCGTTGGCGGAATTCTCCGTCTGAAACGTCGAATTAATGACGTAGTTTTTATGGCAGCTTGTGTCCCTCGTTTCCGCTACATACGTAGGACAAATCGCTATGGCTAAATAAAATCTCGAACGCCGAATGACGCTGAAGAAGAGTCACGTTCAAGGAGTACGGGCCGCCCCACACAGACCCAGGGCACCCGTTGACGGTTTTCGACATCAAGGATGAGATGGCTATGAGTCTGACTTCTAGTATTGGCGGCGCCCACAGCCCGCAGTTCTACGCCGAAATGGGTGAATTGATTTCAAACAGCGGCCAGGAAAATTTCGCCGCCAACATGCTGCATCTGGTGGATAAATGGGTGCCGATTCACTTGGTCGACCTGAGTGAATGGACCCTCGACGAACTGCGTGACAGCGCGATCGATATTCAGCTGCTGGGCAGCGCCGGGTTGAAAAAACACCTGCTGGCGCCCCAGCCCGTACATGCGTTGAACGACCACCCGCTGCTACGGGAAATGCTGCGCATGCAAGACCCGTTGCTGATCCAGATGAAGGCCAAGGCCAACAGCGCACACCCACGTGGCACCTCGCACCAGTGCAACCTGGTCTCGCGCCAGGGCAACCGACGCTGCGTGATTTCGTTCTACCGCCCGCCGACCCAGCAAGGCTTTTCCCTGGCAGAACTGTCGTTTCTCAAGTGCTTGTCGGACACCCTGTTGCCGTTGATGGAACGGCATGCGCGGATTTTGCGCCAGGCCCCTCACAGCCAGGCCGAACCAGCCCACAGCCAGCTGGAACAGTCACAGTTGCAGCGCGAGTTCTACAAGCGCCTGTCCCTCAGCGATATCACCCTGTCGGCGCGTGAGCAGGAGGTGTGCCTGGGCCTGTTGACCGGCGGCACCGTGCCGCAAATGGCGGAAAAACTCAGCGTGAAAAACAGCTCGATCGAAACCTACCTCAAGCGTGCCGCCGCCAAACTGGGCGTCAGCGGGCGCCATGGCCTGGCCAAATGGATGGTTGGCGCCTGATGAAAAAATTCACCCTCACCACCGTTGGCATGGCCTGGGTGCTCAGCGGTTGCTCGCTGATCCCCGAGTATCAGCGGCCCGCTGTGCCGGTGCCGGCGCAGTACCCACAAGGCGGGGTCTACAGCCTGGCGCAAGCCGGCACTGTGGCGGTCGAGCCGGACTGGCAGCAGCTGTTCCACGACCCGGCGCTGCAACAGCTGATTGGCGCAGCACTGGCCAATAACCGCGACCTGCGGGTAGCGGCGCTGAATGTGCAGGCGTTTCAGGCGCAGTACCGCATCCAGCGAGCGGACCTGTTCCCGGCGATATCGGCCAGCGGCGCCGGCAAACGCCAGAAAGTACCGGGCGATCTGACCGGCACCGGCAAGTCGGCGATCACTTCCAACTATTCGGCCACCCTGGGCCTGAGTGCCTATGAGCTGGATCTGTTCGGACGGGTGCGCAGCCTCAGCGAGCAGGCGATGCTCACGTATCTGGGCACCGAAGAGGCGCGGCGCAGCGCGCAACTGAGCCTGGTGGCCAACGTCGCCAATGCCTACCTGACCTGGCGCGCCGACCAGGAGCTGCTGACCCTGGCGCAACAAACCCTGACCGCCAACGACCACAGCTGGCAGCTCACCAGCCGCAGCAAAACCGCGGGCAAGGCCTCGGCACTGGATGTGGTGCAAGCCCGCACGGCAGTAGAAAGCACCCGCGCCAGCGTGGCCCGCTATGAGCGCCAGGTCGCGCAGGATGTCAACAATCTGGCCCTGCTGGTGGGCGGCCCGGTGGATGAAAACCTGCCGTCGCGCCCGCTCGCTGATGACCTGGTGGCGCGCCTGCCCGCAGGCTTGCCCTCCGACCTGCTGCAACGGCGCCCGGATATCCTCCAGGCCGAATACCAACTGCAAGCCGCCAACGCCAATATCGGCGCGGCGCGGGCAGCATTTTTTCCGTCGGTGACGCTCACCGCCAACGCCGGCAGCACCAGCAAGGAGCTGTCGGGGCTGTTCAAGGGTGGCGCGGGCACCTGGACCTTCCAGCCGCAAATCAACCTGCCGATCTTCAACGCCGGCAGCCTGCGCGCCAGCCTCGACTACGCCAAACTGCAGAAAGACATTACGGTGGCGCAGTACGAAAAATCCATTCAAACGGCGTTTCAGGAAGTCGCCGACGGCCTCGCCGCCCGGCAAACCTTTAACGACCAGTTGGACGCGCAACGGGATTTCGTCGCCGCCAACCAGGCCTATTACGACCTGGCCCAGCACCGCTACCGCAGCGGTGTGGACAGCAACCTGACGTTCCTCGATGCGCAGCGTTCCTTGTTCAGTTCGCAGCAGGCGCTGATTGTCGATCGGCTGGCGCAACTGGTCGCGGAGGTGAACCTGTACACGGCTCTGGGCGGCGCCTGGAGCGTCAACCCATTGATTTCGCTGACTGATCGTTCCCGCGCTCCGCGTGGGAACGCATCCCGTGACGCTCCGCGTCACAGCTCACAAGGCTCACATAAGCGCTGACATCGGGACGCGGAGCGTCCGGGGCGGCATTCCCACGCAGAGCGTGGGAACGATCAGTTCTGCCAGCGCAACGCCAATGCCGCCGGGCGGCGTATGACCTGCTCCACCGTTACTGTCCACAGCCGTTGGGCGCCCTCGAACCTGGCCACTTCAGGCCCGTCGAGGATCAGCGAAGTGCGCCCGGCAACCTGCAACACATCGCCCGACTCAAAATCAATAAACAGCAACCCCGCCACCGGGTTGAGCTGCAAATTGCCCAGGGTATTGAAGAACAGGTTGCCGGCAAAATCCGGGATGGTCAGCACGTCACCCTCAACCCGCACAAACCCCGTATTACCGCCTCTGTGTGAAACGTCCACCGAGCGTGCGCCATCCACGTCGGCGTAGCTGGCGACGAAGAAAGTGTCGGCGCTGCGGATCAACATTTGTGCCGCAGCGTCCAGGCTGTTGAGGCGCTCGACCGTGGTGCCGGGCTTGCGGGCGATGCCGTCGACGGGCCGCAACTGGATGTATTTGGGGCAGTTGCCATAGGTGTGCACCACATCGACCGAAAAACCTTCGTGGTCCAAACCACCGATGCGGCCGTTCATGCGGTTGCGGCGCCGGGTGTTGAGGTCAATGCCGAGCAAACCCACGCTGGCACCTAAGTGCAAGGCGCCAAGCGCCGGGTCGCTTTTGGACGGCAAACTGTCGATCTGCAAGGTGTGTGGGTCGGGTGAATGCGCAAAGCCCGGCGCGCCTTCAAGCATGGTCGCCCAGGGAATGCCCTGGGGATCCACTACGCCGAGCATCAGGTAGGGCAACAGCGGGTAGAAGTCGCGATGCTGCTCCGGCAAGTGATCGCGAATCACCTTGAGCCCGACCACGGCCATGCGCTCAGCCGCACCAGCGCTTGCTTGCAGGTGCCGTTCGCCGGCATGCCAGGGAGATTGTTCGACTGGGTTCATGTTGAGCACCTCAGGTTGGATGCGCCCATGCTGCGCCCCACCTGCCAACGTGAGAATGCCCACACTTGGCAATCCACTATTTCACCGACTGAAATGCCGGATGCTCACGCAGCGCCGCCACACAGTGGTCGACAAAACTGCGTACGCGCATCGGTGCGTTGCGGCCCTCGCGGTACACCACATGCACCGGCAACGGTGGCTGTTCAAAGTCAGGCAACACACGGCGCAACTGGCCGCTCTGCAGGTGCTGGTGCAGCGGGTAACTCACGCAACGAATCACCCCCGCACCCTGCACCGCCGCATTGATTGCACCTTGCACGCTGGCACAGCTCAAGCGCGCGCGGGCCTTGAGCTGCAAGCCTTGAAAATCCCAGGCCACCAGGTCGGCACTGGCAATCAGCCGATGCTTTTTAAGCTCGCTCGGATGTCGGGGTTCGCCATGGGCGGCGAGGTAATCGGGGCTGGCGCAGAGGATATGCCGCACCTGCCCCACCGGCCGAGCGATCAGCGATGAATTGGGCAATTCGCCGACCAGGATCGCCACATCCAGCCCCTCTTCGTGCAGGTTCGGGTAGTAGTCGTGGTAGCGCGCCACCAGGCGGACGTCGGGGTAGTTGTCCATATAGCTGGCCAATACCGGCGCCATCACATAACGGCTGAACAGAAACGGCAAGAACACCTGCAAATTGCCCTGGGCCTGCACGTGCAAGCCCTTGGCTGAAGCCTCGGCGGTCTCGACGGCTGCCAGCAACCGCACGCAATCGGCCAGATAGGCGCTGCCCGCTTCGGTCAGGCTCACGCCGCGTGTGCTGCGTTGCAACAACGGCACCCGCAGGCGGGCTTCCAGGCGAGCAACCGCACGGATCAGGGTCGGGCCGGAAACCTGGGCCTGGCGCGCCGCCGAAGCCAGGCTGGGCTGATCAGCCAGCGCTGCAAACAGCTGCATGTCGCGATAGCGTTCCATCAGCCGCGGCGCTTCATCGCCGGGTTCAGGGCAGCGTCCTGCCCGAGGCGATGGGTGAGGAAGTCCACAAAGGTATGGACCTTGGCCGGTACGCGGCCGCTTTTCTGGAACACCACCTGGATCGGCAGCGGTGGCGGTTCAAAAGCCTCCAGCACAACCTCCAACTCCCCCGCCGCCACCGCTGCCGCGACCTGATAAGACAGCACCCGCGTCATGCCCCAACCCAGGCGCGCCAGGTTGATCGCCGCATTATTTGCCGTGACCACCAGACGCGGCTCGATGGGTACCGTCAACGGCTGCCCGGCGTCGACGAACGCCCATTCACTTACCAGCTGGCTGGAGGATGACGTGACGATCTTGGCTTCACGCAACTGCTCAGGCCGTTGCGGCCGACCGTGCTGGTCGAGGTAACCGGGCGATGCACACACCACCCGGCGCACTTCCCCGACCTTTATGGCCTGCTGTCCAAGTTCTTGCAGATGACCGATACGCACGGCCACATCGACGCCTTCGTCGGTCATGTTAACCACACGGTCGACCAGTAAGGCGGTGATATTTACCAAGGGAAAGCGGTCCAGGTAATCCCCCAGCACCGGCGCCACATACAGCTCGCCGAACAGCACCGGCGCGGTCACCGTCAGGTGGCCGCCGGGGATGGAGTAGCTGCCCGCCGCCGCTTCCTCGGCTTCATCGAGCTCGGCCAGGATGCGTCGGCAATCTTCCAGGTAACGTTGGCCGGCTTCGGTCAGGTGCAGGCTGCGGGTGGTGCGTGCCAGCAACTGCGTGCCGATACGCTGTTCCATGGCGGCAATCGCTCGGGTGACGCTGGGCGGCGAGGTTTTCAGGCGCCGCGCAGCGGCAGCGAAGCCCTCCTCCTCGGCCACCGCCAGGAATACCTGCATCTCATGAAATCGATCCATCGGCACGCCTTCTCATTAGCTGAAAACTACTCACCCGTGGCGAGGGAGCTTGCTCCCGCTGGGGCGCGCAGCGGCCCCCAAAAAAATGACCGCGTATTGCCTGAATTAATGCGCTGCCCTTATTGGGGCTGCTGCGCAGCCCAGCGGGAGCAAGCTCCCTCGCCACAGGGGGTTCACATTACTTTGCTTGCAGACCCACGGCGCTGCGCGGCATGCCGACAAACCCCGGCAACGCCTCGATGCGAGCAAGCCAGGCACGCACTTGAGGGTAGTCGGCCAACGACACATTGCCTTCCGGCGCGTGGGCCACGTAGGTGTAGAACGCCACATCGGCGATGCTCGGCTGCTCACCGACCAAAAAGCGGCTTTGGCTCAGTTGTTCGTCCACCAGCTTGAGCAGCGCATGGGAACGGCTGATGGCCGCGACGGTATCGACTTCGGCACCAAACACCACCGCCAACCGCGCAGCAGCGGGCCCGGCGTGCAGTTGGCCGGCAGCCGCCGACAACCAGCGCTGCACGCGAGCCTGGCCGACAGGGTCGCTCGGCAGCCACTGGCCGTTGCCATATTGGTTGGCGAGGTACACCAGAATCGCGTTGGAGTCGGCCAACACCGTGCCGTTATCGTCAATCACCGGCACCTGGCCAAAGCGGTTGAGGTGGGCGATAAAGTCCGGCGCTTTTTGCGCGCCTTGCTTGAGGTCGACCAGGATAAATTCACTGGGCAAGCCCAGCAACGACAACATCAGCTCGACCCGGTGTGAGTGGCCGGACAAGGGGAAACCATAAAGCTTGATCGCAGGCTGGGACATGAGAGGCTCCAAAAGTGGGGGTGTTGACGCCACACATACTCCACCGCTGCCCTGATCGATGGAATCACCAGACTTTACAATCGAGCATTTCACTCGATGAAACAATCACTCGCCAAACAATTCCACGATCAGGTTGAACAAGGTGGTCTTCACCGCATTGTCCAACTCGGTCCAGGCCAACCCCGTGGTGGCCTGAAACCCACCCAGTTGCAAAGGCCGCGACACGCAATTGACTGGCAACGCCCGCGCCGCCTGCTGCGGCAACACGCCGATGCCCAACCCGGCGGAGACCAGCGCGAGCATGGTGGTGAACTCACCCAGTTCGCTGGCGATGTCCAAGGGCATGCCGACGGCCTGGATAAACTCATCGTAGAACCCCGGCGCGTAACGCCTGGCGAGGATATACACCGGCCACGTGAGCAGGTCGGCAGGCTGGATGGACTCCAGGGCCGCCAAAGGGTGGTCCATCGGCAGCGCCACGCAGAAACTCTCACGCAAGACCGCACGGGTCTGCACGCCGGGGTGGGCGGCCGGCAAGCGCATCAGGCCGAAATCCAGTTGGCCATTCTTTAACGCGGCGGCTTGGTCGGGGCCGGGCATGTCCTTGAGTTCCAGTTCGATACGCGGGTAACGCTGATGCACCGCGCGGATCAGTTGCGGCAGCAATTGCGGCAATACCGAGGACACAAACCCCAGGCGCACCCGGCCGATTTCACCGCGGTGGGATGCCCGCGCCGCCTCTGCCGCCCGAGCGGCCTGGTGCAAGGTGGCCTGGGCCTCAGGCAAGAACGCCCGCCCCGCTTCGGTGAGTGTGACCGAGTGGCGGTTACGATCCAGCAGGCGCACGCCCAAGCCGCTTTCCAGCACCTTGATCTGCATGCTCAGCGCCGGCTGCACGATCGACAACTGCGCCGCTGCCCGACCGAAATGCAGCTCCTGGGCGAGCACCACAAAGGCGCGCAAGTGCTTTAACTCCATTAAATTCTCTCAGCTATCAGAAACGGTTATCACAAACGGTGATCACCCGATCACAAATGAAAATTGGACGCTGCCCAGCGCCTGGGGTGAAGTAAGCCCAATTCATACACGATATGACGGGACGTGGCCTATAACAATCCGAACACGGACCCCACGTATCTGCTGCTGGTCGCGCTGGTCACGATTATTGGATAGATATTGTTGATCACCCACCGCAAGGTCCATCCCTTTGTCGCCCTGGAGTTCATCATGCTGCTGTCGTTGGTAGTGTGAAGCGTTAGGAGAGGTAGCTCATGCAAAGCGTTCTAGACAACTTCCGCCTCGATGGCCGGCTGGCGCTGGTCACCGGCTCCAGTACCGGTATCGGCCTGGCGATTGCCCGCGGCCTGGCCCAGGCCGGGGCGCAGGTGGTGCTCAACGGGCGCAACCGCAGCACCTTGCGCGATGCGGCGGCGCTGCTGGCGGCCGAAGGGTTGACGGTGCACACCCAGGCGTTTGACGTGACCGACAGCACGGCGATCCAGGCCGCCGTGGCGGACATCGAAGCGCGCCTCGGCCCGCTGGAGATCCTGGTGAACAACGCCGGCATGCAACGGCGTGGGCCGCTGGAGGACTACAGCGAGCAGCACTGGCGCGAGTTGATCAGCACCAATCTGGACAGCGCCTTTCTGGTTGGCCAGGCCGTGGCGCGGGCGATGATCCCGCGCAAGCGCGGGCGCATTATCAATATTTGTTCGGTGCAAAGTGAGCTGGGCCGCCCCGGCATCGCGCCGTATGCGGCCAGCAAAGGCGCGCTGAAGATGCTCACCAAGGGCATGGCCATCGATTGGGGCCCGCATGGGTTGACGGTCAATGGCATCGGCCCCGGTTATTTCAAGACGGAGTTGAACGCCAACCTGGTGGCCAACCCCGAGTTCAGCGACTGGCTGGTGCAACGCACACCGAGTCGCCGCTGGGGCGACGTGGCCGAACTGGCCGGTGCCGCCGTGTTCCTTGCCAGTGACGCTGCCAGCTTCGTCAACGGCCATATTCTGTACGTCGACGGTGGTATCACCGCGTCGCTGTAAACCGGAGAACTGTATGCACGCTATCGTTTGTCACGCCTCCAAAGACCTGCGGGTCGACCCCCAGGACGAACCGCAATCCCTGGCCCCCGATCAACTGCGCGTGCGCATTGCGCGTGGCGGCATCTGCGGTTCGGACCTGCATTACTACCAGCACGGCGGCTTCGGCACCGTGCGCCTGCGCGAGCCGATGGTGCTCGGCCACGAAGTGTCAGCGGTGATTGATGCCGTGGGTGCGGACGCCGGGCTGTTCAAGGTCGGCCAGCGCATCAGCGTATCGCCCTCGCGCCCGTGCGGCGGTTGCCGCTACTGCCATCAAGGCCTGCCGAATCACTGCCTGAATATGCGTTTCTACGGCAGTGCGATGCCGTTTCCGCATATTCAGGGCGCGTTTCGCCAGAGCCTGGTGATCGAGACGCATCAGGCACATCGGCTGGCCGACCACGTGAGCCTGGCCGAAGGTGCGCTGGCCGAGCCGTTGTCCGTGGGTTTACACGCGATTCAACGCGCCGGCGCGGTGTTCGGCAAACGCGTGCTGGTGACCGGCTGCGGCCCGATCGGCAACCTGCTGATTGGCAGTTTGCGGGCTGCCGGGGCGGGTGAAATCGTCGCCGTGGACCTGTCTGCCAGCGCCCTCGCCTGCGCCGAAAAAATGGGCGCCACGCGCACCCACAACATTGCCGACGGCGCGGAGGCACTCAAGCGCTACACCGCCGAAAAGGGCTATTTCGAGGTAATGTTCGAAGTCTCCGGAAGCGCCCAGGCCTTGCGCAATGGCCTGGAATGCATCGCGCCACGGGGTGTGCTGGTGACGGTCGGACTCGGCGGCGATGTGTCGTTGCCATTGAACCTGCTGGTGAGCCGCGAGATCGACTTGCGCGGCACCTTCCGCTTTCACAGCGAGTTTGCCCAGGCGGTGGATTTGCTCAATCGCGGGATCATTGATGTGAAGCCAGTGATCTCCCACACGGTGCCGTTTGAACAGGCGGTGCAGGCGTTTGAACTGGCGGCGGACAAGACCCAGGCGATGAAAGTGGTGCTGGATTTTGGTGTGGCTGACTGAGCTTGATTCACCGTTGTGGCGGCCTTCTGGCAGGCCGGGGCCCGGTCAAATGTGGGAGCTGGCTTGCCTGCGATTGCATCACCTACGTGTACCTGATGTACCGAGGTGTCCGTATCGCAGGCAAGCCAGCTCCCACAGAAAAGCGCCATGTGGGTTGAGCAGCGGGCATCAGGTGACGGAACGGCCAGACCAGCACCTGAGGTTCAAGCGCGCTCTTCAAGCCGATCGCGCAAAAACCGATGGCTGTTGGAAAACAACCGACGGTAGGTGAGCAGCACCGCACCTACCGTGCCCAAGGCCGAGGAGGCGGCGATCAGAAACATGATCACGATCTGGTAACGCACCGCGTCCACCGGGCTTTCGCCGGCCAGTACCTGGCCAGTCATCATGCCGGGCAGGCTGACGATGCCGACCACGGTCATCTGGTTCAGCGTCGGGATCATCCCGGCGCGCACGGCCTGGCGGATCGCCTCCTGGGCAGCCTCCCAGCGTGAACCGCCCAGTGCCAGGATCATCTCGATGGTGTTGCGCCCCGAGGTCAGTTCCTGGGTCATGCGCTCAATGCCCAAGGACACGCCGGTGAGGGTATTACCGAGGATCATGCCGAGGATCGGAATCGCATACTGCGGCTCGTACCACGGATGGATACGGATCACCGCAAACAACCCCACCGCCGTGACCAGCCACGAACTGCCCCACACCGACAGAATGCTGTCGACCCGTTGCCCACGGTAAGTGCGGCGCCCACGCCCCGCTGCGGATAACCCGGCGATCAAAGTCATCGCACACATCAGCGGCAGCACCACATACCAGTAGGCAAACTCGAACACCCAACCCAGCAGGTAACCGATGGCCAGCAATTGCACCACGGTACGCACGGCCGCCCACAGCAATTGGCGGCCCAGGCCCAGACGCAGCAACAGCGACAGCGCGCCGTTAATGAGGATCAGCGAGGCGGCGATGCCCATGTCCAATGCCGTGAGGTTTTGATAGTTCATGGCTGGGCGGCTCCGCTCAGGACACCGGCACTCATGTGCAGGTGAATGGCGCTCATGCGCCGGGCCTGGTCGAGGTCGTGGGATACCCAGATATAGGCGCGGGCATTGTCGGCGGCATACCAGGCGCTGATCAGTGCCTCGACATCGCGCGAGGACGTGGGGTCGAGGGCGGCCGTCGGTTCATCCAGCAACAGCACTTCGGGGTTCAGTTGCAAGGTGCGGATCAGTGACACCACCTGGGATTCACCACCGGACAGGTCGCCGGCGTTTTTGCCCAGGAAGTCCGGGCTTTTACCGGCATGTTCCAGCAGTTTGGTCACCGCTTGCAGGTCGAAGCTGCGCGTGTGCAGGGTCTTGAGGCTGAACGGGAAACGCAGGTTGTCCTCCACCGTGCCCGCCAGCAGCGCCGGGCGTTGCGACAGGTAGCTGATGTGGCTGCGATAGTGGGGAATCTGCGCATTTGCGATCGGCTGGTTGTTCCACAGGATCTGCCCCGACGTGGGCGCATCCAGCAACGCCAGCGCGCGCAGGAACACGCTTTTACCGGAGCCGGAGGAGCCGGTGATGGACACACGGTCGGCGCGTTTCAGGCTGAAATCCGTGGGTTGCAGCAACGCCACTTGGCGCCTCTCGTCCCTGCGCGTGAGGGCGCGGGTTTCGATCAATACGGTGTCGGTCATCAACTCGTACTCGGCTTAACGGCTTGCAATCGACTACTCCACTGCCTATATTTCGTGCCTGGCGCACTCCACGCCACCTTCCGCGGAAAGGGCTGCGCCCAGGATCCTGACTGAATATCACATTTCTACGACTCCCAACCTGAAAGCGGAAAAGGTTTGTGCAAGGAGATCGTATGTCGCAACGCCTCTTATCCTCGACTACCGACGGCCGCCTCAACCTTGAGCAACAGCGCAAGCGCGCCAAGGAACTGTTGCCACGCCTGAAAACCCTCGATCCGCACGCCACCTTGTCCCAGGCCCAATGGCAGGTCGCCAGGCAGCTGGGTTTCAGCAGTTGGCCCAAACTCAAGGCGCATGTCGACGCCATCGACTTCGCCGCCCGCCACCCGGACTTTGCTGCCAGCGATGAAGCCCGCACCACCCACTGGCGCTGTGGCAGTGACATTGCCCACAGCCTGCAACTGGCCGGGTTCAAGGGGCAGTTCCGCATGCTCACCGATCCGTTATGCATGGGGCCGGTGCGCGACCTGCCCAGTGAAGATTTCCGCGCGATGCGCAGTGCCTTTATCAGCCAGGCCTTTGCCCTGGACGCTGCTGAAGTAACCCACCGCGTCAATGATGAATACGACCACCTGCAGGCCCTGGCCAGCGCCGCTCACAGCGTGCTGTGGTGCGAAGCGGACGCCTATGATCAGCTGTTTCTGGTCCGCGCGCTGGCCGGTCTTGAGCGCGCGCCGAAAAAGCTCGAGCTGATCGAAGTCGACCGTATTCCGGGTGTCGAACGCTTTATCGGCATCGGCCAGCTGGCGCCCGATGTATTGGCGTGGTTGTGGCCCCAACGACGCTTGATCGATGACGCAGCGGTGCAACTGGCCCGACAGGCCTGGGCGGCTTACTGCGACAGCTCGCCGGTCAAGCTTGCGCAACTGGCCCACGGCAACCACCCGGCCCTGCCCTTTCTAGCCAACGCGTTGCTGCGCCAGTTGCAGGAGTTGCCCGGTATTGAGGATGGCCTGTCACTGACTGAACGCTTGTCGCTGCGCTACATCGCCGAGGCCGGGCCGGTGCCGTTCGGCCGGGTGTTCGCCGAACTGATGGCCAAGCGTGAGCCGCTGCCGTTCCTGGGCGACATGATGTTCCACTCGTTGTTGCGGCCATTGATCGACGGCCCGAACCCCTTGCTGGTCGAAACCGCGACCGAACGCGACTGGCCGCGCCGCGAACTGGCATTGACGCCACTGGCGCACCAAGTGCTGGGCGGCGAGGCTTATTGGTTGGACCACGCCGGGCATGAGCGCTGGGTCGGCGGCGTGTGCCTCAAGCCTGGCCAACCGCATTGGGCACTGGCCCACAACAGCCTGCCGGTGTGGCGCACCTGAGGCCGGCTCAGCGCTTGGGCGATAAACCGACGGCGCACGCCATCACTGCCGGGTCGCCCAGGTAAACGCTACGCGCAGCCGTCGAGGGTGCAGCGACCCGGCTGTCGACAGCGCGCAACATCGGTCGCTCAACCGTCGGCAGACTATGCAGGGGGTCGACAATCTCCATGCAGCGGCGCAGGGAGTTGAAATCCGGCGACTGCGACAGTGACAGGTGCAAGGTCTGGCTCACCGACACCGACACCACCGAGCTCTGTGCGCATTGCCCGTCGTAGATCAGCGTATGGCGAATCAATGGGTTGTCATGGCAGTACTTCAACAGGTTGACCTGCCGCGAACGCACCAGCGCCGTATTGATGACCAACAGGTCGAATGCCACGCAACCGGAGCGCGTCAACGCCTGCAATTCGTCGAACGAACTCAAGGGGGCGATGCGGTGGTAGCCCAGCTGGTTGAGCATTTTCTCCAGCTTGATCCGCTGCAGCAGGTCTGCATCGGCAATCAGAAGGCGTAAGGCTTTATTGGACATAGGGTAAACCTGACAGTTGGGCATCAGCGTCGATCATTCAACGTCGAACACGGTAACTGTCGGGGCTCGAACATGCCTTTAAGGCGATTCTGAAACGGGCGCTGCACGCTTTTAAGAATCGCCTCAAAGCCCTCGCACTCACCCGCCCCTACCATGGCTGCGTTCCCACACGTTGCCATGGAATTTTTGTGTTCATGTTTTTACTCAGAATGATGCTGCTGGCCGGCGGGCTGCTGGTGCTCGCGCCACCGCCAGCCAGCGCGGCGCTGAAGATCGAAGGCACACGCCTGATTTATTACGGCCAGGACAAGGCCGCCGGCATCAGCGTGGTCAACCCGGCCTCACAGCAAGTGGTGGTGCAAACCTGGATCACCAGCGAGGACGAATCAGCCGACAGCCCCGTGCCGTTTGCTGCCACCGAGCCGTTGGTGCAACTGGGCGCCGGCGAGCATCACAGGCTGCGCATCTTGTATGCCGGTGAAGGTCTGCCCGCCGATCGCGAATCGCTGTTCTGGCTCAATATCATGGAGATTCCGCTCAAATCCGCCGACCCCAACAGCGTGCAGTTTGCGATACGCCAACGGCTCAAGCTGTTCTATCGGCCACCGGCGCTCAAGGGTGGCTCGGCCGAGGCGCTGCAGCAGTTGGTGTGGAGCCGCGATGATCACAGCGTCATCGCCCACAACCCAAGCGCATTCCACCTGTCGTTGATCAATGTGCAGACGGACACCCAGCAGCTCAGCGACTACCTGCTGCTCAAACCCCTTGAGAGCAAGCGCCTGAGTACAGCGACTGCTTTACCTACAGGATCCACCCTTCACTTCACCGACATCAACGATATCGGTTTGCAGGCCCGCCATAGCGCGGTGCTCAAGTGATCAATCGCGGGAAACTTGCATTTATGTCTCTCACCAAACGTTTACTGCCCCTTCTACTGTGCGGCTGCGCGGCCCTTCCTGCCACAAGCTATGCACTGTCGTGCGTGGAAGATGGCAGCGGCGCCTATGTCGATATCAACCCGCTTGGCACCTCATTGGCGGTTGCGGCTGATGCACCGGACGGTACGATCATCTGGGAGTCGGGCCCACGCTCCACGAATGTGTTGTGCAAGGACGACCGCAACCACGGCCGCGAAGAAGTGTATTTCTACGTCAACCCGGCCAACGTCAGCATCGGCCAAGGCATCCGCGTAGGCATCCGCTACAACAACGCACCCATCACCCAAAGCACCGGTAAGGTCGGCACCGGTTTTTACTCGGACCGCGGTTGCAACTGGTCCAATTGCACAGGCTGGGACAAAGCGCGCTTTACCCTGAACTTCAGTGTATTCATCGAAAAATACGGCAAGACACCGCCCAGCGGTCAAGCCAGCACCCTGGCTCAATATCGCGTGTTCCAACTCGACGGCGTACGCGGGCTCAACACCAACCCCAACAGCAACCTCAACTACATCGTCACCGGCATGAACGACATCCGCTTCGTGCCCTGCGCGCCCGAACTGACCATTACCCCCAGTGTCGTCAACTTCCCCACCCCATCACGCAAGGCGCAGGTCGGCGCCGTGGCCAGCACCGCGAACTTCAACCTCAGCCTGCGCAAAGTCTGTGACACGCCCTACACCGTCAATGCACGCTTCGCCACCACCCCGGGTGGCGGCAGTGTCATCAACGGCTTGCTGGTGCCGGCCAACAACAGCTCGGTGGGCATCTCATTGTCTCGCGCCGACAGCGATCAGCGCCTGCCCTTCAATGACTGGTTTACGTTGCAGACACTGATGGGCTCCGGCCAGGCACGCAATGATTTTCGCGCCGACCTGAGCTGGCGCACCCTGCCGATTCCGGGGGCTTTCGAAGCCGCAGTGGTGGTGGACATGTTTTACAAGTAGCCGACGACTTTAAGGATCGTCTTATGCCGTTGGCATTGATATGCCACTACTCTGCGCCGATGCGATTGAAAAGTTACCTGCTCCAGATCAACCCCGTCCTCTCCCGACCCGAAGCAGCCAGAAGGCTGCTTCGTATTTTTGCGAGCGTGCTGCTCGTGGGCATCCTGAGCGGGGTCTATACCTTTCTGCTGTCGACCTTCAACAACGACATCTCCCAGCGCCGCGGCTACATGAGCAGCGCCATCGCCGAAGCCCATACTTTTTTCACCAACCGCGAGGCGCTGCTGCAAAGCCTGAGCCTGTCGGCGGTGCGCAAACAGTCCAGGCTCTACCCCTCCTCCGAGGAAGAACAACACCTGGAACTGGGCAACACACCCGGCAACCAGTGGAGCATCTGGCTGACCGCACGCATGCGCGACTACCTCAAGGCCAAGCAGCTCAACCTGCTGTATGTGAACGCCGGCCCCAGCCCACAGGTGACGCGGCTGTACGACGCCACCGCGCAGGTACTGCCGATTTCCAAGTGCATGCTCAACCGCCTCAAGGCCCTGCAGCACAGCGACCCGGCCACACTTAACGAGTTGTGGCTGAGCGACAACACCGAAGGCCATTCGCACCTCTACATTTTCATCCGCCTCGACGAGCGCGACCCTGAGTCCGGCTGGCTGGGCCTTGAGATGGAAAGTCGTGAAGTGTCTTCAACCCTCAGCGACCAAAGTGCCGGTGAGTTCATGATGCTCAACTCCCAGGGCATGTTGGTGTTTACCAACAGCACCGACACCCAGCTCAAGCAACAACATTTGCGGCCCGGCGAAGAAAGCTTTTTCGGCTTTGTCGGCAACGGTTTGCTGCCCGACCACCTGGTGATTCGCAAGCACTTGAAGTCTTCGGAATGGCAACTGATGTATTCCATCGACCTGCGCGCGGTGGTCACCGGCCTGTGGAAACAGCTGCTCGGCTCGCTGCTGTTCTGCCTGATGAGCCTCACGCTGATCTGGCTGGTGATGCGCCGCGTCGACCAGCGTTTCATTATTCCGTCGATCCATCGCATCCAGGCGTTGATCGAAAGCGAAGCCTTTGGCCGCGATGTGATTCAGATCGCGCCCGTGGCCCTTTGCGTGCTGCGCCGCACCGACGGCCAGGTGGTGCTGGAAAACACCCTGGCCCAGCAATGGTTGGGCAACGGCCCGGAGCGCGAGGCACTGCGGGCCGGCTGGATCGAGCAAGCCTTCGCCCAAGGCCCATGCGAACGCAGTGATTACTTTGAAACCATCGACGGCCGCCACCTGTACCTGAGCAGTGCCCCCACCCGCTATAAAGGCGAGGACGTGCTGTTTTGCGCGTTCAGCGATATCAGTGCGCGCAAGCAAGTCGAAGCAGCGCTGGAAGAAGCACGCCACTCGGCGGACGCTGCCAACGCCGCCAAGACCCTGTTCCTGGCAACCATGAGCCATGAAATCCGCACGCCGCTGTATGGCGTGCTCGGCACCCTCGAATTGCTGGCGCGCACGCAACTGGATGCCCAGCAAAGGGACTACCTGCACGCCATCGAAGGCTCGTCGTCGACCTTGTTGCAGTTGATCTGCGATGTGCTCGATGTGTCGAAGATCGAAGCCGGGCAGCTGGCGCTGGAAATGAGCGAGTTTTCACCGCTGGATCTGGTCCACGAAATCATTCAGGGCTATGCCGCAGCCGCCCAAGGCAAGGGCTTGCAGTTGTATGCCTGCTTCGACCCGAAGCTGCCCGAAAGGTTGATCGGCGACGTGACGCGCATTCGCCAGATTCTGAATAACCTGCTCAATAATGCGGTGAAGTTCACCGACTACGGCCGCGTGGTATTGCGGGTAAAGGTACTGGGCCGTGACGGTGAACGCTCCAGCCTGTTGTGGCAGGTCTCGGACACCGGCAAAGGCATCGCCCAGGAAGACCAGGCGATGATTTTCGAACCGTTTTACCAGAGTGAAGGCAACACCAATGTGGTCGCCGGCACCGGCCTGGGCCTGCCGATCTGTCAGCGCCTGACCGAATTGATGAACGGCAACATCCGCATGGTCAGCGAGTTGGGCCTGGGCAGCAGTTTCAGCCTGATCCTGCCGCTGGAAGAAGCGCCGACCACGCCGATGACCGCGCTGTTGGCCGAGACCATCTATGTAGCGTCGCCGATCCCGGAACTGGCCAACTCCGTCAGCGGCTGGCTGCGCCGCTGGGGTGCCAGGGCCCAGGCCGGCCTGCCGACGTTGCCGGACACGCATCTGCTGCTGCAAGTGCACCCCGGCAGCGTCGACCCATTGCTGGCGCCCGAATGGCCGGGGCCGGTGATTCACGTGAGCAGTAATGCCTGCACCGCCGTGGAAGCCGAGGCCGGCGCCTGGCACGTCAACCTCAACCACCTGGGTGCGATTCATCAGGCCGTGAGCCAGGCGCAAGGGCTGTGGGTGGCCCGTGCCGATGAGCAAACACGCCAGCGCGACCTGAACAAACTCAACCTGCACTTGCTGGTAGCCGAGGACAACATCATCAACCAGCTGATTTTGCGTGACCAACTCGAAGAACTCGGCTGCACC
This sequence comes from Pseudomonas sp. PA-5-4B, assembly GCF_021606215.1. Taxonomy (NCBI): domain Bacteria; kingdom Pseudomonadati; phylum Pseudomonadota; class Gammaproteobacteria; order Pseudomonadales; family Pseudomonadaceae; genus Pseudomonas; species Pseudomonas sp. PA-5-4B. Next base: position 35,202 of record NZ_WKDB01000052.1, read on the forward strand.
GTGGAGCTCGCGGCCGATGGTCAGGAAGCGTTGCAGCTGTACACCGCCGGTAGCTTCGACGTGGTGTTGACGGACGTGAACATGCCCCACATCAACGGCTATGAACTGGCACGCGAACTGCGCCGCCAAGGCTGCCCGTTGCCGATTATCGGGGCCACCGCCAACGCCATGCGCGGCGAGGCCGACCTGTGCCTGGCCGCCGGCATGAACCATTGCCTGGTCAAACCCTTTGCGTTGCGGGCTCTATTCAACTCCCTGGCGCCTTATGCACGGATCACCCATGAAGCCCCTTAGTATTTTGATTGTTGAGGACCATCCCCTGCAGCACATCTACCTGCAGCACTTGCTCAGTGAGTTGGGGGATTTCAGGCTGGAAACCGCCGAGGACGGCAAAGAAGCGCTGGAGCGTTTACGCCAGCGCGATTTCGACCTGGTACTGACCGACCTGCTGATGCCCGGCATGGACGGCGTGCAATTTATCCAGTGCCTGGCCAACTTGCGCAGCAAGCCGGCCCTGGCGATCATGAGCGCCGCCTCGCGGCGCATGCTGATGGCAGCCAGCCTGGTGGCGAAAAACCTCGATGTGGAAGTGATCGGGCTGATCTCCAAGCCCGTTAACGCCGAAGCCTTACGCAATCTGGTCGATCAGCTCAGGAACACGGTGCGCAAGCCCTCCCCCGAACTGCCCGAGCACATGGACATCGACCGCCATACGCTGGTGCAGGCCATGAGCAGCGGCCAGTTGCAGGCCTGGTTCCAACCAAAAAAATCCCTCGCCAACGGGCGCATCGTCGCCGCCGAAGCCCTGGTGCGCTGGATGCACCCCGAGCAAGGCGTGATGCTGCCGGCCGCGTTCCTGCCGGCGATCAAGGCCTTCGAGCTGGAAGAACGGCTGTTGTGGCTGGTACTCAAACAGGCGATTCACGCCCAGGAGCAGTGGCGCCAACGCGGCTATGAAATCCCGGTGGCGATCAACCTGCCCACCCACCTGCTCAACAGCCATGACCTGGCGGACCGCCTGCTGGAGTTTGTGCTGCACCACGACGGCATTCCCGGAATGATCTGCTTCGAGTTGATGGAATGCTCGGTGCCACAGGACATCAGCAACTTCTACGCCGGGGCCTGCCGCTTGCGCATCAAAGGCTTCGGCTTGTCCCAGGATGATTTTGGCAAGGGCTACAGCTCATACCTCAACCTCGTCTCAACGCCGTTTACCGAACTGAAGATCGACCAGGCATTGGTGCAGGGCAGCCATGACAACGAAGGCATCGCCCAGGCGCTGGCGAGCATCATCGCGCTGGGCCGCAAGCTCGGCCTGACAGTGGTCGCCGAAGGTGTGGAAACGCCTGCGCAATTGGCGCTGCTGCGCAAAATCGACTGCAATCAGGTGCAGGGTTTCCTGATCTCCCACGCGGTGTCTTCGGACCAATTTCAGCAACTACTGAACAATGATGGCCCCGCGACATCTCACTAGCTGGAGGCCCCGGATTATTTGCCCTTTATAAAGCGCAAGCTCCATCCAGTGCCGATTTGTCCTGCGCCTGCGGAAACCCCTGATGAAGCACAACAACGCGATACTCGAAGCCTTTACCCGCAGCTCCGTACGCTTGAACAAAGGCCTGATGGTGCTGATTGGAATCGCGTTGCTGCTGCTCCTCACCAACTACTGGTCATTGCAACGCGGGATCGAAACCCGTTATGGCGCAACGCGCTTTCATTTTGCGCGGCTAATGGAAAACCTCAGCGAGCAGCAAACCTATCTCAAGAGCTTGACGCACCCAGGCATCCAGGCCGAATTGCTGCGGGCGACCAGCGTGCAGGTCAGCCTCAAGAGCCGAATGGTCGAGAACCGCCGCACGTTATATGAAGGCCAGAAGTACTCGTTTTCGGTACCGTTCGACGTCAAGTTCGATGAGCAGCAGGTCGGCGTAGCTGCCCGGCCACCGATTTTTGCCCTGGGCGCGCACCTGACCAGCTACTACAGCGCCTTCTGGTCTTCGTCACCGTACGAGGCACCGCAAACTTATCTGTTCAATCGCCAGACCCACTACACCATCACCATTCCCTCCGTGGGCTATCAGCGTCGCGAAAGCACTGAAGAGACCGGCAACCAGGTGGCGCTGGTCAATGCTGTGCAGCAAAGCCTTGCGCAGACGCCACAGGTACTGGAGCAGGATTGGGTGTACTGGAAAGCAGGGCCGGAGCCCGAGCACTTGCTGGCCTACATTGGCCTGTCACTCGACGGCCAGGGCCAGACGGTGATCGGCACCCTGCTCGACCTGTCGCAGGTCGACGATGTGCAGCGCGCGCTGGATCACTCCGCGTTTGATCGCTTCACCTTGTTTGCGCCCGACGGCACCCGTTTGGTAGGGCCAGCCACCGAGCCGTCGCTCAGCAATGGCGTGCACTTCACGGCACATGGCTTTGAATTCAAGATTACCCAGGCTGGCGACCGGCCCTGGAGCGCAGTCTATGGCCTGAACTACTCGCACTTCTTCCACTCGGCCTTATGGCCATTGAGCACCCTGGCGCTGCTGCTGGTCAGCCTGATAACCCTGGGCTGGGCCGGCAGCCGCTGGTACCGGCGCCAGGTGATCAGTCCGGCGCGCCTGGCCCACGAACGCATCGCCGAAAGCGTGGCGTTCAGCCGCGTGATCATCGACACCGCGCCCACCGGTTTGTGCGTGGTGCGGCGCAGCGACGGCAAGGTGCTGATCGAAAACCAGCGCGCCCAGCAGTGGCCGGGCACCGCACGTCTGGTGGCGGCCATGGCCGGTCAACACGACGGCGTCGAGAACGGCGAAAGCCACTTGGAGATCGAAGGCCGGCACCTGCAAATCGGCTTCGTGTCGACCCGTTATCAGGCCGAGGACGTGCGCCTGTATGCCTTCAACGACATCACCCGGCACATCGAAGACGCCCAGGCGCTGGAAGAGGCACGTCACGCCGCCGATACCGCCAACGAGGCCAAGACGTTGTTCCTGGCGACCATGAGCCATGAGATCCGCACCCCGTTGTATGGCGTGCTCGGCACCCTGGAATTGCTCGGCCTGACCGATCTGGATCCGCATCAGAAGACTTACCTGCACACCATTCAACGTTCGTCCGCCACGCTGTTCCAGCTGATCAGCGATGTGCTGGATGTGTCGAAGATCGAGTCCGGGCAAATGGCAATAGAAGCCGTGGACTTCTGCCCGCTGGACATGCTCGAAGACACCTTGCATACCTACGCCGCTTTCGCCCAGCGCAAGGGTCTGCAACTCTACAGTTGCATCGACCCGCAGTTACCGGACTGCCTGATGGGCGACCCGATGCGCATTCGCCAGATCCTCAATAACCTGGTGAGCAATGCGATCAAGTTCACCGACATCGGGCGCGTGGTGATTCGTGCCCGGGTGATGGCGTTGGACGCTGAGCATGTCGACCTGGAATGGCAAGTCACCGACTCCGGCGTCGGCATTCCCGAAGCGCAGCAGGCCAAGCTGTTCGACCTGTTTTACCAGGCGCCGGACACCGCCAGCGAAGGCGGCGCCGGGCTGGGACTGCCCATTTGCCGCTGGCTGGCGCAGATGATGGACGGTGAGATACGGGTGGTCAGCGAGCCGGGGCTGGGCAGCAGCTTTACCCTGAAAATGCGCCTGCCGCTGTGCTGCGGCACGCTGACCAACCTGCCGCTGATCGAACCCAGCCCGACGCCGGTGTACGTGCAGGCGCCGGTGCGCGAACTGGCGCAGTCGATGAGTGACTGGCTCAATCGGCTAGGCATCGCAGCGGCCTTGGCGGCGACCACCCAGGAAAAAGACAGCCGCCACGCGGTGCTGGTGGACCTGCTGCCCAGCGAGCCCGCCAAGCCATGGGGCGGCCAACGCGTGCTGTGCCTGCCGGGCGCACACAGCCCGCCGCTGCACACGGCGCAAGGCTGGGTGGTCGACCTGCACGATGTGCGCAGCATCGCCAGCACCGTGTCCCTGGCGCAGCACGGCAAGCATGAGCAACCCGCAGCGGCCCGGCCACAAAGCATCGGGCAGTTGGGGTTGCGCATCCTGGTGGCCGAGGACAACCCGGTCAACCAGGCGATCATCAAGGAACAGCTCGAAGCGCTCGGCTGTTCGGTGAGCCTGGCCGCCAACGGCGAGCAGGCGCTGCAACAGTGGCAACCCCAGGCGTTTGACCTGGTGCTGACCGACGTGAATATGCCGTTGATGAATGGCTATGAACTGGCCAGGACCTTGCGTGAGCATGACCCGCACCTGCCGATTATCGGCGTGACCGCCAACGCCATGCGCGAGGAAGGCGTGCGCTGCCTGGCGGTGGGCATGAACGCCTGGATCGTCAAGCCGTTAAGCCTGCAAACCCTGCGCGGGCAGTTGATCAAGCTGTGCAAGGTCAAGCCGGCGCCGGAGCCTGCCACTGCGTCCTGCGACGACAGCGTGCAGCTGTCGGACAAGATGCGCCCGCTGTTCATCAGCAGCGTGCAGCAGGACTTGCAGCGTATCGATACCGCCCTGACGCAACGTGATGCCCACGGCCTGGGCCAATTGCTGCATTCGGTCGCCGGCGCCCTGGGCGCAGTCCAGGCGCTGAACCTGGCCCAAGCGTGCATCGAACTGGAAAGCGCACTTAACCGCGGCAGCCTCGACACGGCACTTGAACTCAAGGTGAAGGCGGTGATGCAGCGTCTGTCGGCCGTTCTGGAAACTCTCCAGCCCGGGCACTCTTCACTCACTTGAACTGGCACTACGGACGGCCCTTTATGAAAAAATTCAACGTGGTAATCGCGGACGATCACCCGATCGTATTGCTGGGTGTTCGCGAGTTGGTGGAGCGCGACACACGCTTCCAGGTGGTCGGCGAGGCCGTGTGCTCGGCCGGCCTGATCGCGCTGTTGCAGCACCAGGGCGCCGACATTGTGATCACCGACTACAACATGCCGGGCGACTCGCCCTACGGCGACGGCCTCAAATTGGTGGAGTACCTCAAGCGGCATTTTCCGCAGGTGCAGATCCTGATCCTGACGATGATTTCCAACCACCTGATCCTCACCCGCCTGCAAGAGCTGGGTGTGGTCGGCATCATCCAGAAAAGCCAGTTGCACACCGAGATTCAATTGGCGCTCAAGGCGATCGCCCAGCAGAGCGCCTATCGCAGCCTGGAACCGCCAAAAACCTCGGTGATCGAGACCCTTACGGCGATTGACGAGCGCTTTACCAGTTTGTCGCCCAAAGAGTTCGAGATCTTGCGCTTATTTATTTCCGGCATGAGCGTCAGTGATATTGCGCGCAGCCAGAATCGCAGTTCAAAGACCATCAGCGCGCAAAAGATCTCGGCCATGCGCAAACTTGAAGTGAGCAGTGACCAGGACCTGCTCGCTTATTGCCTGGCACGTAACATTTTCAACTAACCGACAACTAGCAAGCCATTTAAAACAATGGCTTCGCCCTTTATTTACTGAGTATTCACACGCCCTTGCACCGCTCTAAACCGTCCGTTCCCTGACTTATAAGAATCGTCTTATTCGCTCGCTTGCCCTCGCCGCTTATTCTCCTCTCGCAGTTCAACAACAGCATTTTCCAACTAACACTAACGGACATCATCATGAAGAAGTTTTCCCTGGCTGTTATCGCCTCGGCCATTATCGCCGCTTCCGGCAGTGCATTTGCCGTCGACCCGGCACCGACGCCGACCCTGGGCGGCAGCGGTAAAATCACCTTCACCGGCGTGATCAACAACGATGCCTGCTCGGTCGACGGCGCCAACTCCGACCGCACCATTTCGGTGGACATGGGCAACGTGTCGATCAAGGACATGGGCACCGCCGAAAACCCAACCGCAGGCCGTGTCACCGCCAAAGACTTCAACCTGAACGTCAACTGCAACCAGGGCACCAAAGTCGCGATGATCTTTGACGCCAACAACGGCGGTTCGGGCCTGGTCACCGGCAAAAAAGTCCTGGCCCTGAACCCGGGTTCGGCCACTGCACAAAACGTCGGTATCGCCCTGCTCGACAGCAAAGGCAGCCTGATCGACCTCAGCTCTTCCAGCACCGCGCGCATCGAAAGCACCATGCACGGCGCCGGCACTACTGGCGGCGACGCCACCCTGAGCTTCGCGGCCGCCTACGTCACCACCGCAGCCGCCGGTTCGTCCACCGCCGGTCGCGGTGATGCCACCCTGCCGTTCATCCTGCAATACGAATAACTCGGCGCCCCAGGCACCGAACGCGCGAGGCCCTGCGGCCTCGCCATTGTCTTTTGATTACACCGGATAACCCTCATGCCGCCTCGTTCTATCGCCGCATGCTTGGGGCTACTGGGCTTGCTTATGGCTGCCCAGGCCGCCGCCAGCATTTCATTGAATGCCACCCGCATCGTGTTTGATGGCGACCACAAGGAAGCCAATATCACCGTGCGCAACGGCAACCAGGATGTGTTGATTCAATCCTGGGTCGACATGAACGACGCCAGCGCCAGCCGCGCGCCGTTTGCCGTCACCCCGCCATTGGCGCGGGTATTCGCCAAGGAACAACAATTGCTGCGCATTCTGTACGAAGGCAAAGGCATGCCCACGGACCGCGAGTCGGTGGTGTGGCTCAACGTGCAGGAAATCCCCAAGGCCAGCGCCGCCGAGAACACCTTGCAGTTGGCCATCCGCCAGCGCATCAAGATTTTTTACCGCCCTGCCGGCCTTACCGGCAGCGCGCTGCAAGCGCCTGCGCAACTTGAATGGACACTGGCCAAACACGGCGGCCAGACCCTGCTGCAGGTGAAAAACCCGACGCTGTATCACGTGTCCATGGCCGACATCAAAGTACAGTCGGTGCTGGCCAGCGACTCCACCATGATTGCGCCTGGCGAGCAAAAACAGTTCCCGATCGCAGCAGCCATCGCCAACGGCCCGGTGCAACTGTCGTTTTCCAGCATCAATGACTATGGCGCGCAGAACCACTACAGCGCGCCCCTGTCGAGCGGCGCTGCGCTACCTGCGCACGCGACTGAATCGCGCCTCAAACCCTAAGTAGCTTCTCTAAACCACAGGCTCACTTCGCGTGCGTGTTTGCGTGCCCGGCTGTCCGTCAATCAGGGATGTCATAGGTCTTCGCATGTCTTTTCTTTCCAGCAACAGGCCCGCACGTGGCGTACTGAAGTTGAAGACGCTGTCGCTCGCGATGGCTGCCAGCCTGCCGACCTGGGCGGTGGCCGATGACGCAGCGCAAAGCTTCAACACCACGTTCCTGCAGGGCTCGCAGTCGCCAGTCGATTTGCAGCAACTACTCTCAGCCAACAGCGTGCTGCCGGGCAATTACCGGGTCGACCTGTACAGCAACGAAGTGCTGGTGGGCCGGCGTGATATCGACTTCAAACGCAACCCGAACAACGGCCGGGTCGAAGCCTGCCTGACCCTCGACCTGCTCAAGCAATTGGGCGTCGACATGGGCCGATTGCAGGCCGAAGGCAAACTCGACCCGCAGCAACCGCAAGAGTGTTATGCCCTCGCGGACATGATCGAAGACGCCAGCGTGCGTTACGACAGCAGCCGCCTGCGCCTGTTGGCAAGTATTCCGCAAGTGGCCATGCAGCGCGGCCTGCGCGGGTATGTCGACCCGCAGCTGTGGGACGACGGCGTGCCGGCCGCGTTCATCAACTACCAGCTCAACAGCAGCCGCACCGCCGGCGACTATAAAACCCGCATCGCCAATAACCTCGGGCTGCGCAACGGCATCAACCTGGGCGCCTGGCGCCTGCGCAACGAATCGAACATGAGCAGCGGCACCGACCGCTCGAACACCTTCACCAGCAACCGCACCTACGTGCAGCACGACGTGACCGCGATCAAGGGCCAGTTCAGCGCCGGCGAGATTTTCTCCGACACCGACCTGTTCGACAGTGTGCGCTATCGCGGCCTCAAACTGGCCTCCGACGACGGCATGCGCGCCGACAGCGAGCGCGGCTACGCGCCGGTGATTCGTGGCGTGGCGCAGACCAACGCGACCGTAGAGATCCGCCAGAACGACTACATCCTCTACACCGCCAACGTCGCGCCCGGCCCGTTCGAGATCAACGACATCTACCCCAGCGGCTCCAACGGCGACTTGCAAATCACCGTGATCGAAGCCGACGGCAGCCGGCGGGTGACGATGCAGGCGTTTTCCAGTTTGCCGATCATGGTGCGTGAAGGCCAGGTCAAGTACAGCCTCTCGGCGGGCACGTTCAAGAGCAATGCCGACGGCCTGGGGAGCCCACGCTTTCTCAGCGGCACGCTGGCATATGGCTTGACCAGCAACCTCAGCGGCATCGTCGGCCTGCAAGCCAGCGAGGACTACAGCGCGCTGTCGATCGGCGCTGGCAGGAACACTGCGTTCGGCGCCTTCTCCCTGGATACCACGCACTCGTCCAGCAAAGCGCGCGGGCAAACCCATCAGGGCAGCAGCGTGCGGGCGTTGTACGCGAAGACCTTTGCCGGCACCGACACCAACTTCACCCTGGCCGCCTACCGTTACTCCACCGAAGGCTACCGCACCCTCACCGACCACGTGGAAGACAACAGTGAAGACGTGCGCGTGCGCACCGGCCACTCGAAAACCCGTACCGACCTGACCATCAACCAGAGCCTGGGGCGTAACAGCCAGTTCGGCAGCCTGTACGTCAATGCCAGTGACCAGCGCTACTGGAACCGTGGCGGTTCGCGCAGTTTGTCCGCCGGCTACACCGGCAATTGGGGCGACCTGAGCTACAACCTTGGCGTGACGCGCACCCAGCAGATCGTCACCTATGGTGAGCCCAGCAGCGACACCCAAGTGAACCTGTCCGTCTCATTCCCACTGGGCAGCCAGGCCCGTGCGCCGCGAGCCTTTGTCACTACCAGCCATCAGCGCGGCGACACCACCACGCAAGCGGGTATCAACGGTTACGTCGCCGATACCAGTGACACCTTCTATTCGGTGCAGGCGGGCCATAGCGATACCAGCGGCGACTCCGGCTCGGTGAATATCAACAGCCGCACCTCTATGGCGGATGTGAGCCTGGGTTACAGCCAGGGCCAGGGCTATAACTCGCAGAACCTCAACCTCGCTGGCTCCGTGGTTGCCCACGCAGGCGGCATCAACCTGGGGCAGACCGTCAGCGAAACCTTCGCCCTGGCTGAAGTGCCGGGTATCTCGGGGGCTAAAATCGGCAGCTACAGCGGCGTCGAGACCGGCTACAACGGCTATGCGGTGATCCCCACGGCGCAACCTTACCGGGTGAACTGGATCAGCCTGGACACCCGCGACCTGGGCGGCGATGTGGAGATCACCAACGCCACCCAGCAACTGGTGCCGCGCCGTGGCGCTATCGTGGTGGCGCGTTACAGCGGCACCACCGGGCGACGGGTGTTGTTCGAGTTGTTTGATGCGCAGCACAAGCCATTGTCGTTCGGGGCTTCGCTGGAAGACTCGGCAGGTAAGCAACTGGCGATTGCAGATCCGAACGGGAATGCGCTGGCGCTGGTGGAGCAGGATCAGGGCACGCTGATCATCAAGTGGGGCGAGCAGCGCTGCAGTGCAAGCTATGCGCTACCGCCGCAGAACAAGGCGTTGAACTATGAGCGGCAGGCGTTGGTGTGTGGGCCTTGAGGGGTGGTGGCTCGTCTGCTTTTCTGTGGGAGCTGGCTTGCCTGCGATGCAGACACCTCGGTGTATCAGGTAAACCGAGTTGATGCCATCGCAGGCAAGCCAGCTCCCACCTTTGACCGAGTATGGCTCTGTTGTTGCTGTCGCTGTTGCTCCGGCCCTTACATCCTTTTCGATGACGAAGTCAGCGGTCTTTTGATCTGCGCTTTTGATCTTGATCTTGATCTTGATCTGAAATCGCCCCGTCAAACACGATGGCCGGAATCTGACAGGGATTTGGGGGGTAAACCGGCAGGGATGCCGGTTTAGCCGCGCTGGGCCAAGGATGGCCCATCGCGGCGGCCCCCCAAATCACTGGCGGATTGCGGGCATGCCGAGCCATAGCGAGGCACCGAGTGTTGGGGCGAGGACCTTTTGCTTACTTTTGACTGGGCCGGCATTCCGGTCCTTGCAAAAGTGAGCCGCCGTAAGGGCGGAACCATAGGCCGCCGTTACCGCAGCAACGGATATGTACACCTACCCCCCCAAAAAAACATTCGGGATTGATGTATAGCCTGATTAGGCTAAGGTGCTGCCCACACGCGTCCACCGCCGAGGCATCCCATGCGCCACCTGATTTTCGCCAGTGTCTGCCTGCTGACCACCGCCCTGACCGGCTGCCAGCAGACCCCGCCGGCCAACGACCAACTCGACGCCGTGCTCTGGACCCAGACCTCCATCGAGCACGAGTTGATCTACCGCCAGCTGTTCGCCAACGCCACCCGCCAACTCGACGTGGCCCTGGCCGACCCGACCTGGGATGCCCTGCCCTTTCCACCCCGCAACCTGAACGGCTTGCCTCCAGCGGTGGTGGTGGATATCGACGAAACCCTGCTGGACAACGTGCCGCTGAACGCGCGCGACATCATTAACAATCAAATCTATTCCTACGATCGCTGGAACACCTGGGTCGACCAGGCCAAGGCCCAGGCATTGCCGGGCGCAGTGGCTTTCCTGCAAGCCGCCGAGCAAAAAGGCATCAAGGTTTACTACCTCACCAACCGCGAACACAGCCAGGTCGCGGCCACTGTCGCCAACCTGCGCCTGCGTGGTTTTCCGGTGACCAGTGACACGCAGGTCCTGGCCGCCAGCACGCCAATCGGCCATTGCGAAAGCGCCGGCTACGGCAAGACATGTCGCCGTCAGTGGGTCGCCAGCCATGCCCGCGTATTGCTGATGGCCGGGGACTCGCTGGGTGATTTCGTGCAGGCCGAACACAACACCCTCGCCGCCCAACGCGAGGCGGTGGAGCCCTATGTGAGCTGGCTGGGGCAGCGCTGGTTCCTGCTGCCAAACCCGAGTTACGGCAACTGGTACAGCGCGCCGTATGGGGATGATGAGAAATTGCCGTTTGAACAAAAACGCAGGTTCAAACAGCAGGCATTGCAGTTGGAAGAATAGGAGGCTGGCTGGGGCTCAGGCTTTGATGTTCTGCCGAATGTTCCAGCCAAACTTCACCGGCCCGCCGTCCTTGGCGCCGTCGGCCTTCTGCGGCTGGTAGCTGACGTCGACGCTGGCGAAATTGAGGGCGACGCTGTCATGCACGACGTCGGTGTTGCTTTCAGCATTCGTGCTGTAGGACACCACCATGACTTCCTTCAGGGTAATCACCAGATACTCCACCGGGCTCGCACCGCCGGCCTTGCGTACCACCAACCTGGCCTCGGGGTAATGCTTGCCGCTGGCGCAGGCCATCATCAGGTTGGGGCTGGATTTATCAAGCGGTTTGGTCAGGTTCAGGTTGGCGATATTGACCTTGCCCGCACCGCCGCCCGTACCGCTGTGCATCGAACCCGACTGCGACATGCCCCACGCCCATTGGGTGATGTCGATCTCGTCGCGATGGGCCTGGTCCCTTGATTCACCCTTGATATCACCCAGCTTCAAAAACATATCGACTGCCATGTTTGCTCCTTGCCTTGGTATGCGTCGGTAGTGACGTGGGGCGCACTTTTCCTCAGCCGCAGCGGTGCGCGCAAGACGCAGAGGGCAGTTAGAGATGCACCCGACGTTAAATGGCGAACCTTCCGACATTCAGCGCCACCTCCTCATCTTTAGGCTCTCGACTCCCGCAAAAACAGGAGTTAAGGATGACGGCTTCCCTGCTCAGAGATGGATTCCCTTCGGCGCACCGCACCACACGTCAGCGGATTGAAAGCAGTATTGATCTGCGCAAGTTGTTCTTCACCATCGATAGCGACCCGGCACTGATTGGCGCGGGCGTGGTGTATATCGATGGCATGTTTAACGTGGTGGTACTGCGCGAGTTTCAGGCGATTTGCAGTGTGCGGCCGATCAAGGTCGTGCTGCGTGAGGCTCCGAAACATGTGGGGCCGGTGGAGTTCAAGCGGATGTTGGAGCATGAGCCGCGAGAGTCGGAATGGGTGGCTGAAGCGCTTGGCACGGCGGTGACCTGTACGGGGGCGATTCTGAGTTGGGTAGTCATTACCAGTGGCGTGATGTTGATGCCCTTTACGGCGGGGACGAGCGCGGTAATTACGTTTATCGGCAAGGCTGCTCTGGCTGCCAGTATGACCCAATGCGCCATCGGGTTAGGTCGAACCAGTGTAGAAGCGTTTGCGCCCCAATACCTTGATCTTCTGGATAACGAAACCTGGTATCAGGCCGTTGTTACGACGCTGGATGCCATTGCATTACTTGGCGTCGCCACTTCTGCCTTGATCACAATCAAAACAATAAACACAGCAACAAGAGTCACTGGCAAACCTCTCAAACAAGTACTCAAAGGTCTGAACCGGCAAGAACGAGCGAGACTGAATGATGAATTGCTCAGGCTTCGTGATCCTCGATTAACCCTAAAAATCCTCAAGGTGAAACAAGCCACCGGCGTATTACCAAAACGAATCAGTGCCACAGAAATGCAACTTGCTACCGCCAATCACATAAAAGACACCTTGGCTGCAACCCTGGGTTTCGCGAGCAGCTCGATGCCAGGAAATATCAAGACGTGGGCTATTGGTATCTACGAGGAAGTCAGCCAGTGAGCAAGCATGTACCAAAAAAAGGTCTTAGCGGATCCGAAAAGGATGAAATATATGAAGATCGCAAAGCCCTGACCTCTGAGGATCGCGCTTACGCATACTTCTATTTTGAGAACCCACAAACGTTCAGGAGACGCTACGCGCTAGTGATTGGCGCCGATCTAATTACCGGCTGCTCCACGATTGCAATGACTGCCGTCTTACTGTTGCTGACCTTTCTCTCCAGACTTCCGGAAGACCTTGCAATTAAGATCTGTTTTCTCGGCAGCATCGCAGCAGGCCTTGTCCTGTTTTTTTCCAAGGCTCAGGTCAACTATGGGCATATCCGCGCGGTATGGACCAGTGTCGGTATTTACTTAATTTGCTTGCTGATATCCCTACCCGCAATTGCGTACCGCCCGCCGCTTTTTCTCTACGCTATGTCACTGCTTAGCCCACTGACCGGCCTGCTGATCCTCAACAGCAACCGCTGCCGCGAACTGCGCCACAAGATGGTCGAAATCCGCCTCAAGCGCGAAGACATCATCGCCACCCTGAAAAAACAGGGCCGCTGGAAATGGTGGTGAGCGCCCTGCCACCTGTATTCGCTCAACGCCCATCAAGCC
>NZ_WKDB01000053.1:0-47607 GCF_021606215.1 Pseudomonas sp. PA-5-4B
AGTGGAAAGGTGGATGGCAGCTTTGCTCCCACTCGTGCTTCTAGCACCGCGGACTCACAGCTTGCCATCCACCCCTCTCACCTCAGAGTTTATTCCCAGATCAAGACACAAGCGGGCTTGCCCGCGAAAGCGGTGGGTCAGTCAGCATCATTGTTTACTGTGCCGACGTCTTCGCGGGCAAGCCCGCTCCCACACGTTTTGCGCTTAACTGAGCGGCATTGATGCAAACCCGTCTGCCACAAAGAGTAACGACTACAGGTTGTATTGCTCTTTGTAGGCTTTGAGCACCTTGAGTCGCTCACGCTTGAGCGCCTCGCCCAGCTCCGGGCCTTTGAAACCTTTCTCCAGCAAGGGCGCCACCGGTACTTCGCGAGCGGCCTTGGCTGCGCCGCGTAAATAATCCGCCTGTGGATAACTTCTCTGCTCCAGGCCCTTGCGGCCCCGGGCGTCCATTTCGCAACTCACCACAAACTCTTCAAAGCGCTGCGGCCGGCGATACACGTCAAAACTTTGCAGCAACTCCAGCAGCGTCGAGGCTTTCAGCTCCAGCGCACGGTGGCCGTGGGTGTGGTATTGGCCGACCAGCAGGGCCAGTTCCTGGCAATCCTTCGGCACCTTGAAGCGTTCATTGACCGCCTTGATCAGCTTCAAGCCCGTGTGTTCGTGGGCAATATGCTGCGGCAACTTATCCACAGGCGTCAGGCCTTTGCCCAGGTCGTGCAGCAGGCAGGCCCAGCGCACGGTCAGCGGCTGCTGATGCAAGGCGGCTTGCTCGAGCACGCTAAGGGTATGGATGCCGGTGTCGATTTCCGGGTGATGAGCCTCGGGTTGTGGCACGCCAAACAGTGCATTCACTTCGGGCATCAGGGTTTTCAGCGCGTTGCAGTCGCGCAGTACCTGAATAAACACCTGCGGCTGATCCTCCATCAGCGCCCTGGAAATTTCTTTCCAGCTGCGCTCCGGGGTCAAGGCTTGCAGTTCGCCGGACTCGCTGAGTTGGCGCATCAGTTCCAGGGTTTGCGGGGCGACGGTAAAACTCAAGTGAGCGTAACGCGCAGCAAAGCGTGCAACACGCAGCACTCGCAGGGGATCTTCGGCGAACGCGGGAGAAACGTGACGCAGAATCCGTGCTTCTAGGTCGCTCTGGCCGCCATAGGGATCGGTCAGGTTGCCGTCATCATCCTCGGCCATGGCGTTGATGGTCAGGTCACGGCGAATCAGGTCTTCTTCCAGCGTGACCTCGGGGCTTGCGTGAAACACAAAGCCGCCATAACCCCGGCCACTCTTGCGTTCGGTGCGGGCGAGGGCGTATTCGTCGCCGTTCTTTGGGTCCAGGAATACCGGGAAGTCAGCACCGACTGGCTTGTAGCCTTTAGCGAGCATTTCTTCAGTGGTCGCACCGACCACGACGCGGTCGATATCGGTGACCGTGAGGCCGAGCAGGCGATCACGCACCGCACCGCCGACTGTGTAGATTTTCATGAAAAAGCCTCCATTAGCGGCACAGGATACCGCCTGAGCCGGACCAATGGAGGCTTTGCTGTTTCAGAGATGTACGACGGCCAGGTCCAGGCGGCCGTAGTCGTTATCGTTGTGGTCGGTGCGTGGCGGCACGTGGTGGGTTTTCATCACCTGATCGCCCTGCAGGGTTTCCAGGTGAATGTCGAAGCCCCACAGCCGGTGCAGGTGTTTGAGCACTTCCTCGGTGGACTCGCCCAAAGGTTTGCGGTCGTGCTGCTGGTGACGCAAGGTCAGCGAACGGTCGCCGCGCACATCAATGCTGTAGATCTGCACGTTTGGCTCACGGTTGCCCAGGTTGTACTGCGCTGCCAGGGTTTCACGGATGGTGCGGTAGCCGGGCTCATCGTGGATGGCAGGCACCACCAGATCATCCTTGAGGTCGTCATCAAGAATGCTGAACAGCTTGAGGTCGCGAATCACCTGGGGTGACAGGTACTGCAGGATGAAACTCTCATCCTTGAAGCTGCTCATGGCGAACTTGATGGTCGACAACCAGTCGCTGCCGGCGATTTCCGGGAACCAGCGGCGGTCTTCTTCGGTGGGGTGTTCACACATGCGCCGGATGTCGCGGTACATGGCAAAGCCCAGCGCGTAGGGGTTGATGCCGCTGTAATACGGGCTGTCAAAACCGGGCTGGAACACCACGCTGGTATGGGAGGTGAGGAACTCCATCATGAAACCGTCGGTGACCAGGCCTTCGTCGTACAGGTCATTCATCAAGGTGTAGTGCCAGAACGTTGCCCAGCCTTCGTTCATCACCTGGGTTTGGCGCTGTGGATAAAAATACTGTGCGATCTTGCGCACAATGCGCACGATTTCTCGCTGCCACGGCTCCAGCAACGGCGCGTGTTTTTCCAGGAAATACAGGATGTTTTCCTGAGGTTCGGCGGGGAAGCGTGCATTGTCCTTGTCGCTGTTTTTGCCGGCCTTTTTAGGAATCGTGCGCCACAGGTCGTTGATCTGCTTTTGCAGGTGCTCCTCACGCTCCTTCTGGCGCAGGCGTTCTTCCTCGGCGGAAATCGGATACGGGCGTTTGTAACGGTCGACGCCGTAGTTCATCAGCGCGTGGCAAGAGTCGAGCAAGTCCTCTACCGCATCGATGCCATGGCGTTCCTCGCATTGCATGATGTACTGCTTGGCGAACACCAGGTAATCGATGATCGAGCTGGCATCGGTCCAGGTGCGGAACAGGTAGTTGCCCTTGAAAAAACTGTTATGCCCGTAGCACGCGTGGGCCACCACCAGCGCCTGCATGCAGATGGTGTTTTCTTCCATCAGGTAGGCGATGCACGGGTCGGAGTTGATCACGATCTCGTAGGCCAGGCCCATCTGCCCACGGGTGTAGGACTTCTCGGTGCTGAGGAAGTGTTTGCCATAGGACCAATGGTGATAGCCCAAGGGCATGCCGACCGAGGCGTAGGCATCCATCATCTGTTCGGCGGTGATCACTTCAATCTGGTTGGGGTAGGTGTCCAGGGCATAACCCGCCGCGATACGGCTGATTTCCCGGTCATAGGCCTGGATCAGTTCAAAGGTCCACTCGGAGCCAGTGGAAATGGGTTGGCGCTTATGCTCTTTTTTGGCGGTCATGTCACTAACCTGCGCTGGAAGAGTTCACGGAAGACCGGGTAGATATCGCCGGCCGAGACCAGTTGCTGCTGGGCGAACGTATCGGCAAAGGCTTCACCGATGCGCTCGTATTCGAACCACAGTGCCTGGTGCTCACGAGGGGTAATTTCAACGTAGGTGTAGTACTGCACGAACGGCATGATCTGGTTGATCAGGATGTCGCGGCAGATCGGCGAGTCATCGTTCCAGTTATCGCCGTCGGAGGCTTGCGCGGCGTAGATGTTCCACTCATTGGCAGGGTAGCGCTCGGCCATGATTTCCTGCATCAGCTTTAACGCGCTGGACACGATGGTGCCGCCGGTTTCCCGCGAGTAGAAGAACTCTTCTTCGTCCACTTCCCGGGCGCTGGTGTGATGGCGGATGAACACCACGTCGATCTTGTCGTAGTTACGCTTCAGGAACAGGTACAGCAGGATGAAAAAGCGCTTGGCAATGTCCTTGGTGGCCTGGGTCATGGAGCCGGACACGTCCATCAGGCAGAACATCACCGCCTTGGAGCTGGGGTTGGGTTGTTTCACCAGCAAGTTGTATTTGAGGTCGAAGGTGTCGAGGAACGGCACGCGGTGAATGCGCGCACTGAGTTTCTCGATTTCGGCCTCTATTTGCTGGATATCACCGAAGTTATCCGGTTCTTCGCGCTTTAAGCGCGCCAGTTCTTCCTTGGCCTCCTTCAGTTTGGCGCGGCTGCTACCGGACAGTGCGATACGGCGTGCATGGGCCGAGCGCAGCGTGCGAATGATATTGATGCGGGACGGGTTGCCCTCGTTACTGATCCCTGCGCGCACGGTCTTGAAGGTGTCGGTGCCGGTCAGGTTGCGTTTGACCAGGTTGGGCAATTCCAGGTCTTCAAACATGAATTCCAGGAATTCTTCCTGGGTGATCTGGAACACGAACTCGTCCATGCCCTCGCCGGAGTTGCCGGCTTTGCCGGGGCCTTTACCGCCACCACCGCCTTGGGGGCGCTGGATATGCTCGCCGGTGGTGAATTCCTTGTTGCCGGGGTGCACGACGGTCTGTTTGCCGCCCCGGCCGTGGTGCAGCACCGGTTCGTCGATGTCGCGTCCGGGAATGCTGATTTGCTCGCCATGCTCCATGTCAGTAATGGAGCGGCGGCTGACGGCCTCTTCAACGGCCTTTTTGATGTGGTCACGGTAACGCCGCAGGAAACGCTGACGGTTTACCGTGCTCTTGTTCTTGCCATTGAGGCGTCGGTCGATCACATAGCTCATGGGGAGCCCTCCGGGCAGCTTCACGTTACAAGCTTCAAGCCGCGAGCTGGAAGCTTAGAGACAAGCGGTCGGCTGCCGGGCCAGAAGCCCGGCAGCACGCGCCTGTCGCTGCCTTACTGTGATTTACGCACCCGCAGGTACCACTCGGAAAGCAGGCGTACCTGTTTGTCGGTGTAGCCGCGTTCGACCATGCGCGTAACAAAGTCGTTGTGTTTTTGCTGGTCCTCCTTGCTGGCCTTGGCGTTGAAGCTGATAACCGGCAGCAGGTCCTCGGTGTTGGAGAACATTTTTTTCTCGATGACCACCCGCAGCTTCTCGTAGCTGAGCCAGGTAGGGTTCTTGCCGTTGTTGTTGGCACGGGCGCGCAGCACGAAGTTGACGATTTCGTTGCGGAAATCCTTCGGATTGCTGATGCCGGCCGGTTTTTCGATCTTCTCCAGTTCCTCGTTGAGGGCCACGCGGTTGAGGATCTCGCCGGTTTCCGGGTCGCGGTATTCCTGGTCCTGAATCCAGAAGTCGGCGTACAGCACGTAGCGGTCAAAGATGTTCTGGCCGTACTCGCTGTAGGACTCCAGGTATGCAGTCTGGATTTCCTTGCCGATGAACTCGATGTAGCGCGGCGCCAGGTATTCCTTGAGGAAGCGCAGGTAGCGTTCGCGGGTTTCGGCCTGGAATTGCTCCTGTTCGATCTGCTGTTCCAGCACATAGAGCAGATGCACCGGGTTGGCGGCGATCTCGTGCGGGTCGAAGTTAAAGACCTTGGAGAGGATCTTGAACGCGAAACGGGTGGAAAGGCCGTTCATGCCCTCATCCACGCCCGCCGTGTCGCGATATTCCTGGATCGACTTGGCTTTGGGGTCGGTGTCCTTGAGGTTTTCGCCGTCGTACACGCGCATTTTCGAGTAGATGTTCGAGTTTTCCGGCTCCTTGAGGCGCGAGAGCACGGTGAATTGCGCAAGCATCTTCAGGGTGTCAGGCGCGCAATGGGCCTTGGCCAGGGAGCTGTTGAACAGCAGCTTGTCGTAAATCTTGATTTCATCACTGACCCGCAGGCAGTACGGCACCTTGACGATGTAGATCCGGTCGATGAAGGCTTCGTTGTTCTTGTTGTTGCGGAAGGTATGCCATTCCGATTCGTTGGAGTGAGCCAGCAGGATCCCGGTGAACGGAATCGCGCCCAGGCCTTCGGTACTGTTGTAGTTGCCTTCCTGGGTGGCGGTAAGCAGTGGGTGCAGCACCTTGATCGGCGCTTTGAACATTTCCACGAACTCCATCAGGCCCTGGTTGGCCCGGCACAGTGCGCCCGAGTAGCTGTAGGCGTCGGCGTCGTTCTGTGGGAATTCCTCGAGTTTGCGGATATCGACCTTGCCCACCAGCGCCGAGATGTCCTGGTTGTTCTCGTCACCTGGCTCGGTCTTGGCCACGCCGATCTGGTTGAGGATCGACGGGTAGAGTTTCACCACGCGGAACTGGCTGATGTCGCCGCCAAACTCCGACAGCCGTTTGGTGGCCCACGGCGACATGATGGTATTGAGGTAGCGGCGTGGGATGCCGAAGTCTTCTTCGAGGATCGCGCCATCTTCCGTGGCGTTGAACAACCCCAAAGGCGACTCGAACACCGGCGAGCCCTTGATGGCGTAGAAGGGCACCTTCTCGATCAGTTGTTTGAGCTTTTCCGCCAGGGACGACTTACCGCCGCCGACCGGGCCGAGCAGGTAGAGGATCTGTTTCTTCTCTTCCAGGCCTTGGGCGGCGTGGCGGAAGTAGGAGACGATCTGGTCGATGCATTCTTCCATGCCGTGGAAGTCTTCAAAGGCCGGGTAGCGGCGGATCACCTTGTTGGAGAATATTCGCGACAGGCGCGAATTGTTCGAGGTGTCTACCAGCTCCGGCTCACCAATCGCCAGCAGCAGGCGTTCGGCGGCAGATGCGTAGGTGCTGCGGTCCTTTTTGCACAGCTCGAGATACTCCTGCAGGGTGAGTTCTTCCTGCTGGGTGGACTCGAAGCGTTGTTGGAAGTGGCTAAAGATACTCATGACGTCGTCACCTCGCTCGATACGTGGAGCCGACGCCGGATCAATCAGTCGATGCTGGCAGCCATTGGCGATCGCCACTGGCTGTTTTCCCCCCAGAACACCCTGAAACGCTACCGATGACCCGCACGCCGGTGTACCGGCTCTCCCCTGATTCGGATGGCCTGCGCTTAAGGATAGTTCGGAATCCGGGAGGTCAAGGCGCGATGCGCAATTAGTTTGGCTGCGCCGTTCGTCAGAAACGGCGCAAGCCCAAGCGTCACGCGGGGTGGCGGGGTGTGAAAAAAATTATTGCGAATTGTCGGAGGCAATTTCTGCAGGATAGGTCGTACGCCACAGCTCGAAGCCACCGTCCAGGCTATAGACGTCGGAGAAGCCCTGGCTGATCAGATAGGCCGCTGCGCTCTGGCTGGAATTGCCGTGGTAGCAGGCCACGATCACCGGTGCGTCGAGGTCGGCGGCACGGATGAAGTCTTGGATGTTGTGGTTGTCCAGATGCTGCGCGCCGCTGATGTGGCCTGCTGCATAGGTCGGCTGGTCGCGGATGTCGACCACCACGGCGCCTTGCTCGCGCAGGGCCTGGGCTTGTTCGGGAGGGATACGTTTGAATTCGCTCATGGCGGGCTCCTAGGGCTTGGCGCCCGGCAGTGTTACAGAAGGGGGAGGTTCACACTGGCAGCTCAGGCGCTCGCCGGTGTCGATGTTCATCAGGGTCATGGCGCCGCCCCACACGCAACCGGTGTCGAGGGCGAACACGCCAGGTTCTTCGCATTTGCCTTCCAGGGCCGCCCAGTGACCGAAGATGATCTTCATGTCACGGGTCTTGCGTTCCTTGTGGGCAAACCATGGCTTATAACCGGGCAGCGCAGTGTCGGCGCCTTCCTTGCTCTTGAGGTCCAGCTTGCCTTCGGCGGTGCAGAAGCGCATGCGTGTGAAGTAGTTGGTGATCACGCGCAGGCGGGCCACGCCGGTGAGGTCATTGTCCCACTTGACCGGCTCGTTGCCGTACATGCCGTCGAGGTAGGCGGTGTACAGGTTGTCATCGGCCAGGGCGCTTTCGACTTCGGCGGCGCCCTTGAGGGCTTTCTTCAGCGTCCATTGGGGCGGGATGCCGGCATGCACCAAGGCCATGTTGCGGCCTTCGTCGTAATGCATGAGCTTTTGGCGGCGCAGCCAGTCCAGTAATTCAGTTCTGTCCGGCGCTTCCAGGATCTCGCGCAGGGTGTCGCCTTTTTTCAGGCGTTCGATGTTATTGCCGGCCGCCAGCAGGTGCAGGTCATGGTTGCCCAGCACGCACACCAATGAATCGCGCATCTTATAAAGAAAGCGCAGGGTCTCCAGGGACTCGGGGCCGCGATTGACCAGGTCGCCGACCAGCCACAAGCGGTCGCTCGCCGGGTTGAAGGCTACGCGCTCCAGCAGGCATTTGAGGGGTTCCAGGCAGCCTTGCAGGTCACCGACTGCGTACGTCGTCATCAGTGCAGGGCTCCGGGCACTGCGAGGCGAAACGGCGCGATGATGGCGTCGAACAGTTTTCCGTCGCTGGCTTTCATCTGATACGAGCCCTGCATGGTGCCGACTTTGGAGGTCATCACCGTGCCGCTGCTGTAAGTATGGCTGGCGCCGATGTCGATCAACGGCTGCTGGCCAACCACGCCGGCACCACGCACTTCCTCGACCTGGCCGTCGCCATCGGTAATTACCCAGTGGCGCGACAGCAGTTTGGCCGGCACCTGCCCGTTGTTCTTCACCGTGATGGTGTAGGCGAAGGCATAACGGTCGTGTTCAGGTTGCGATTGGTCCGCGAGGAAGCGGGTGACGACGCTGACGTCGATCTGGTAGCGAGGATCGGACATGCAAGAGGCCTTAAGAGCAAAAGCGGAGGACAGCAGATGCGGATCAGTCTAGGCCATGAGCGGGGCACTAGGCCAGACATGTGTCGGGCAGGCGGCAAGCGCTATCGGTATAACGCGGAGCAACTGTGGGGGCGGGCTTACTCGCGAATGCAGTGTGTCAGTCACTGAATGTGTCACTGATGCACTGCATTCGCGGGCAAGCCCGCTCCCACAGTTGTATCGAGTTACAGCTTATTCCACGGTCGGCGCAGGCTGGATCGCAAGCTGATCAGCCAGACGCACAAACGCGGCCAGGTCCAGTTGCTCGGGGCGCAGGCCACCGTCGACACCGGCGGCTTCGATCTCGGCGTTGCTCAGCAGCGCCTTGAGCGTGTTGCGCAGGGTCTTGCGGCGTTGGTTGAACGCTTCGCGTACCACGCGCTCCAGCAACTTGTGGTCCTTGGCCGGATGCGGCAGCACCGCGTGCGGCACCAGGCGCACGATGGCCGAGTCGACCTTCGGCGGCGGGTTGAAGGCGCCAGGGCCGACGTTGAACAGGTGCTCTACGCGGCAATGGTACTGAACCATGATCGACAGACGGCCCCAATCACCACCGCCTGGGCCTGCGGCCAAACGCTCAACCACTTCTTTTTGCAGCATGAAGTGCATGTCGCGGATGATCCCGGCATTGTTCAGCAGGTGAAAAATCAGCGGCGTAGAGATGTTGTACGGCAGGTTGCCGACCACCCGCAGGCTGTTGGGCGCGGCGTTGAGGCTGTTGAAGTCAAACTTCAGCGCATCGCCCTGGTGCAGGTTGAAGTTGGGCATACCGGCGAACTGCTGGTTGAGGATCGGGATCAGGTCCTTGTCCAACTCCACCACGTCCAACTGGCCGCCACTGTTGAGCAGGCCTTGGGTCAATGCGCCCTGGCCCGGGCCGATTTCCAGCAAGCGGTCTTCTGGCTTGGCATGGATGGAACGCAGAATACGGTCGATCACGCCAGCGTCGTGCAGGAAGTTTTGCCCGAAGCGCTTGCGCGCCCGGTGTTGGTAATGCTCAGTCATATACGGGTCTCGGCCATCTGATAGGCGGTTTCTAGGGCCACGTGCAGGCTGCCGGTATCGATCTTGCCGCTGCCCGCCAGGTCCAGGGCAGTGCCATGGTCGACGGAGGTGCGGATGATCGGCAGGCCCAGTGTCACGTTGACTGCGGCGCCGAAGCCTTTGTACTTCAGCACGGGCAGCCCTTGGTCGTGGTACATCGCCAGCACTGCGTCGCAGTGCTCCAGATATTTGGGGGTAAACAGAGTGTCTGCAGGCAATGGGCCGCGCAGGTCCATGCCTTCTTGGCGCAGACGCTCTAATGTCGGTTCAATGATGTCGATTTCTTCATGGCCCAAATGACCGCCTTCACCGGCATGCGGGTTGAGCCCACAAACCAGGATGCGTGGTTGGGCAATGCCGAATTTCTGTTGCAGGTCGGTGTGCAGGATGCGTGTAACGCGCTCCACACGCTCGGCAGTGATGGCGTCGGCGATATCGCGCAACGGCAAGTGCGTGGTCACCAGCGCTACCCGAAGGCCGCGAGTGGCCAGCATCATCACCACTTGTTCGGTATGGGTTAGTTCGGCGAGGAATTCGGTATGGCCGGAAAAGGCAATGCCGGACTCGTTGATCACGCCCTTGTGCACCGGGGCGGTGATCATACCGGCGAAGTCGCCGTCGATGCAGCCTTGGCCTGCGCGTGTCAGGGTTTCCAGCACAAACGCGGCATTGGCCTTGTTCAGTCGCCCGGCAACCACCTTGGCTGCCAGCGGGGTGTCCCACACATACAGGCTGCCGGCCGGGGCGGGCAGGTCGGGCCAGTTGCCCGGCGCCACGTCCAGCAAGGTGACAGCCACACCCAGCTGCGCGGCCCGCTCAAGGAGCAGGTCGCGACTGGTAATGGCAATCAGGGGGTGTGGCTGAGGGTGCGAGGCGAGCAGCAGGCACAGGTCTGGACCAATGCCGGCCGGCTCGCCGGGTGTTACCGCGAAACGCTGGGGTTTCACTGTGCTGCCTGGTCGGTGCCTGTTTGCTCGGCGCCTGGCAGCTTGTTCTCTACGTAGGCTTCGTCACGGATCTGACGCAACCAGGTTTGCAGCTCTTCGTCGTACTTGCGGTTACGCAGCACGGTCAGGGCTTGTTGCTCGCGGGCCTGGGTGGTGTTGTCGGTGGCGCGGCGGCCAAGGACTTCCAGGACGTGCCAGCCATATTGGGTCTTGAACGGCTTGGACAGAACGCCTTGCGGGGTCTTGGCCATGACGTCCTGGAACTCCGGCACCAGCGCTTTCGGGTCGATCCAGTTCAGGTCGCCACCGTTGAGGGCGGAACCCGGGTCTTCCGAGAAGCTCTTGGCCAGGGTGGCGAAGTCTTCACCGCCTTCGATGCGGTCATAGATCTTCTGGGCCAGCTCCTTGGTTTGCGCCTCGGTGCGGATTTCGCTTGGTTTGACCAGGATATGACGAACATGCACTTCGTCTTTCAGCGAGGTCTCGCCGCCGCGTTTGCCGAGCAACTTGAGGATGATGAAGCCGCCTGGCGTACGCGCTGGCTGGGTGATTTCACCCACATTCATGGCGCTCAGCTCACGGTCGAACGGAGGTGGCAGTTGCGCGGCTTTACGCCAGCCCATGTCACCGCCGTCCAGGGCGTTGTCGCTGCCGGACATGGCAATGGCCGTTTGGGCAAAGTCAGCACCGGCTTTCAGGCGATCATAGATAGCCTGGGTTTTCGCCGCAGCGGCATTGAGCTGCTCGGAGCTGGCGCTGTCTGGGGTTGGAACCAGGATATTGGCCAGGTGCAGTTCTTCGGAGAGCTGCATCTTGCCGAGGTCCGAGGCCAGGAAGTTCTTCACTTCCTGCTCAGACACCTGAACGCGCTCCGCTACACGGCGCTGACGCACACGGCTGATGATCATTTCACGCTTGATCTGGTCACGGGCGTCTTCATAAGACAAACCATCGTGGGCCAGGGCAGCCTTAAACTGGTCAATGCTCATGTTATTGCGCTGAGCGATGGTGCCGACGGCCTGGTTCAGTTCTTCGTCCGAAATACGGATGCCGGAGCGCTCGCCGATCTGCAGTTGCAGGTTTTCGACGATCAGGCGCTCCAGTACCTGTGGGTCCAGCACGCTGGTAGGCGGTACGCCGCCGCCACGCTTGGCGATGGTTTGCTGAACTTCCTTGACCCGTTGGTCGAGTTGGCTCTGCATGATCACGTCGTTATCGACGATGGCCACTACCTTGTCCAGCTGTTGAACCGCAGCGTGTGCCGATGCGGCCCCCAGGAACAGCGCGCCCAGCACTAGCGGGCGCAAGCAATCAGAAAGCTTGGTCTTCACGTTCACGATAACCTTCAATGCCTTTGTCGAGGAAGCTCTCTACCTTGGCGCCGGTCAGGCCGCCGAGTCCTTTGAGGACGATCTGGAAGAAGAGCCCGTGGTCACCCTTTTCGTTAAGCGGGGCGATCTGGCTGTATTCGTCGTTGGAAACCCAGTAACGGTTGATGACGCGCAGTTTCCAGCAGCAGTTGTCGTACTCGAAACCACCGAAGGCTTCCAGGGTACGGTTGCGGGCATAGTCATACTGCCAGCGGGTGATCAGGTTCCACTGCGGAATGATCGGCCACATCATCGAGAAGTCGTGTTGCTGGATTTTGTAGTAATCCTTCACGAAGTTCGGTTGACCTTCGGTGCCGTAGTCGCCACCGAACTGCCACTTGCCGGTCAGCTGGTTGTAGACAACCTGGTCGTTGCGATAGCGATAGCCGAGGTTGATAACCTTGTTCGGGTTGTCTTCCGGCTGGTAGTGGAACATCGCGCTGCCGGAACGAGGGCTGTGGCTTTCGGTGTCCCAGTTGTAGTCGGCAGTGGCGCGCCAGTCGCGGTTGAAACGGAACTCGTATTCCAAGGCGATCGGCGAGACATTCGAATGAGCGTCATCACGTGTCGCGGCATCAATACCTGGCAGTTGAACTTCACGATCCTTGAAGTAAACAGCCTGGCCGATGGATGCGCGTTGACGCTCAAAGCCGTTTTCTTGAATCCAGCGGCTGGTCAAGCCAAACGACAGCTTGTTCTCGTCGCCGATACGGTCCGAGCCGGAGAAACGGTTATCCCGGAACAGGGAGGAGTAGCTGAACACGTTTTCGCTGGTATCGAATACCGGAATGTCTTTTTGATCTTTCTCTGGTACGTAAAGATAGAACATGCGCGGTTCAAGGGTCTGGCGATAGTTTTCGCCGAACCATTGGGTATTGCGGTCGAAATACAGGCCGCTGTCGATGCTGGCGATTGGAACTGCACGATCCTGTGAGCTGTTGAAGCTCTCACCCAACGCCGAGGAGCCGAGGCGGTTGGTCAGTAGGTCATTTTTGCCGGTGCCGTCCAGGTCAAGATCGTACTTGGTGTAGACGTACTTGAGCTTCGGCGTGATGTAGCCGTAGGTCGCGGTCATCGGCAGGGAAATGCTTGGCGCCAGGTTCAGACGCGTACCGTTCGCACGGTTCAAGCCCAATACGTAGGTGTCCAGGCGACGCGTTCCAACCTCTCCGGTTAGTGGGTCGAATGGCCCACCGTCTTTTTCCGTGTAGTTGCCGGTTTTGAGATCTCGGTCAAACCTTACAGCCTCGGTTTCATAAGCGAGGTCGACGCCACCAGGATGGTAAGGCAACGTACCGTTGAAGGTCAGTTGCGGTAACCGGTCATAGGGGGTGATCTGCGAAACGGTCGCCAACTGATAGGACTGAACGTTCAAGCGCGCCTGATAAGAGTCGCCGCGATAGGTCAAGGCACCTTGTTGGTTCACAAAGTCCTGGGCTTGAACACCTTCCTGGTAAGTCTTCAGATCCTGGAAGAAGTAAGGGTCGCTGATGTTGGTGTAGTCGACCAGGGTGGTCAGGCGCGAATCCAACCCGCCCTTATGCTGCCAATTGAGCATGTAACGGGTTTTTTCGTAATCAGTTTGTTTCTTACGCTCGTCGCTGTCGTCGTTCAGGTACGCGCCGCCGAACTGCCCTTCGCTGGATTTGGTGAGGTAGCGGAATTCGCCTTCCACCATCATGCCGCGCTTGGTCATGTATTGCGGGTACAACGTGGCGTCATAGTTTGGCGCCAGGTTGAAGTAGTACGGCGTAACCAGTGTGAAGCCGGTTTCGCTGCCGGTGCTGAAGCTTGGCGGCAGGAAGCCGGATTGACGACGGTCGTCGATCGGGAAGTAGATGTACGGGGTGTAGAGGATCGGGATGTTCTTGATCCGCAACGTCGCGTTGGTGGCCGTACCGAAACCGGTGGCCGGGTTCAACGTGATGTTGTTGCCCTTGAGCTGCCAGGCGTTGCTGTCCGGCTCGCAGGTGGTGTACGTACCGTCCTTGAGACGGATGATCGCGTTTTCGGCACGCTTGGCGTACAGGGCGTTACCGCGAATGCGCGACTTGTGCAGCACGTATTCGGCATTGTCGATCTGGGCCGCGCCGGTATCGAGCTGGACCTCGGCGTGGTCGCCGACGATCAGGGCGCCGTTGTCGCGCAGACGCACATCGCCGTTCAGCTCGCCACGGTTCTCGGCCTGGTACAGGCTGGCTTCCTGAGCCTCCATCTGCATGCTGCCCTGGCGCATGACGACGTCACCGGCCAGGGTCGCAACCTGCTGTTCCTGCTCGTAACGAGACACCTTGGCACCGATGAAGGTCGGCGAATCGCTTTTGTCCGTCTTGTCGTTCATGCCAGGACGGGTCGGCTCGATGTACGCGCCGGAGCAATAGGGGCCGGTCTCAGCCAGTTGGGCTGCGGTCAGCTTGTCGCGAGGCACCCAGTCCAGGTGGCTGTAGTCGGCACTGCGCGAACGCAGGCCACGGCCCTTGGACTCGGTGACCAGGGTGGTCTTCGGCTCGGCCGCAGCGGTGCCGCCAGCATCGGCTTGCGCCGTGCTGCCAGCGGCGCTGACGGCTGCACCGTCGTGCACCGGGCGCGGTGGTAACGGGGCTGCGGCGGTTTTTGGCGCGCAATCCCAGGCACCCGAAGCAGAGACTGAGCAGTCATACTGTTCCGCGGCGACCACGAATGAGGTGGCGAAAGGTTGCATGGCCAGCAGACTGCCGGTTACCAGCAACGGAAATTTTCTACGAAACGCGGGGGATTTCAATGCCATCTTATTAGTCCGGGCTTCCTGCGTGCCATCTGCCCGCGGTTTGGGCCGCACGCCTCTCGATGGTCTGAAAAAGATGCGTGATAATAAAGCATGACCCGCTTGACGGCTAGCGCCGTCGGAGACCCTTGTAATGCCCGAGCAAGATCTACGTTTACAACAGCTGAAAGTTTGGCTGGATGAGCAGTTGCCGATCCTTTTCAACGCTCAGGACTGGGGTGTCGTACCTCCGGCCACATTGACCGCGGCCAGCAGCGACGCGAGTTTCAGGCGTTATTTCCGGTGGGAGGGCGGCGGTCGCACGTTCGTCGTCATGGACGCTCCACCGCCCCAGGAAAACTGCAAACCTTTCGTCGATATCGCTGATTTACTCGCGAAATCGGGAATAAATGTGCCAAAAATTTATGCAGAAGATTTGCCGCGCGGCTTTCTTTTGCTCAATGACCTGGGCAGAAAAACCTATCTGGACGTGATTGACGCGCAAAACGCCGATCAATTGTTTGCCGATGCCATCGACGCGTTGCTGGCTTTTCAGCAATTGCCGATGGACGCGCCGCTGCCCAGCTATGACGTGGCCTTGTTGCGCCGTGAGCTGGAATTGTTTCCGGAGTGGTACGTGCGCCGGCATTTGGGTATCGAATTCGACACCCGGCAGCAGGCCCTGTGGCAACGTGTCAGCGATAACCTGATCGACAGTGCCCTGGCCCAGCCCAAAGTGCTGGTGCATCGCGACTATATGCCGCGCAACCTGATGATCAGCGCGCCGAACCCCGGCGTGCTGGACTTCCAGGACGCGGTCTACGGCCCGGTTACCTATGACATCACCTGCCTGTTCAAGGATGCGTTTCTCAGCTGGCCCAAGGCGCGTGTGCAGGCGTGGCAACGCGGCTACTGGGAACGTGCTGGCGCTTTGGGCATCCCGGTGCAGGCGGATTTCAACGAGTTCCTGCGGGCCAGTGACCTGATGGGCGTGCAGCGTCACCTCAAGGTCATCGGCATTTTTGCACGCATCTGCCATCGCGATGGCAAGCCACGCTACCTGGCCGATGTGCCGCGTTTCTTTGCTTATATAGAAGCGGTACTGGCCGACCGGCCGGAGCTGGACGAGTTGGGCGAGCTGCTCGCCAGCCTGCGTGAACCAACCGAGGCGCGCGTATGAAGGCGATGATCCTGGCAGCAGGCAAAGGTGAGCGGATGCGCCCGCTCACGTTGCACACGCCCAAACCACTGGTGCAGGCGGGCGGCAAGCGTTTGATCGAGTATCACCTTGAAGCGCTGGCCAAGGCCGGCTTCACCGATATCGTGATCAACCATGCCTGGCTCGGCCAGCAGATTGAAAGCTACCTGGGTGATGGTGCGCAGTTTGGCTTGCGCATTCAGTACTCGCCCGAGGGCGAGCCGCTGGAAACCGGTGGCGGAATTTTCCAGGCGCTGCCGTTGTTGGGCGAGGAGCCTTTTCTGGTGGTCAATGGTGATATCTGGACCGACTACGACTTCAATCTCCTCAAGCAACCGCTCAAGGGCCTGGCTCACCTGGTGATGGTCGATAACCCGGCGCATCACCCTTCTGGCGGCGATTTCTACCTGGACGAAGGTCTGCTTCATGATGCCGCGCCCGGTGCCGATAACCTGACCTTCAGTGGCATTTCAGTTCTCGACCCGAAGTTGTTCGCGGGTTGCAGCGCCGGTGCCTTCAAACTGGCGCCGCTGTTGCGGGAGGCCATGGCCAAAGGTCTGGTAACGGGAGAGCACATGACAGGACGCTGGATTGATGTCGGCACGCTGGAGCGTCTGGCGCAGGTTGAAACCTTGCTGACTGCGGGGCAATAAGATGTTGTGGCCAGGGACACTGATCGGTGCCGGGGCTGGCTTTGCCATTGCCAGTATTCCGGGGGCCTTGTTGGGCGCATTGCTGGGGCAGGCACTGGATCGCCGCCTGCAGTTGCACAGCTGGGCGCAATTGCGCGAGCGCCTGGGCGGGCGCCCGGCGTTGCGCAACGACGAATTGCTGTTTGTTTTGTTGGGGCGCCTGGCCAAGAGTAATGGCCGGGTGGTGGATGGGCATATTCAGCAGGCGCGCCAGGAGATGCGCTCGCTGGACATGAGCGAGCCGGCCCAGCGCCGGGCGATTACCGCGTTCAATCGTGGCAAGTCGGGATCCGACCGAGTGCGCAATTACCTGCGCGTACTCAAAGCCCAACCCCATGCGGCAGAAGGTGTATTGCGTGCATGCTGGCGCATGGCCTGGGCGGACGGCAGGGCCGATGACGCCGAGCGCGACCTGATTGACCTATGGGGCAAGTGGCTGGGGTGGACGCCGCAACAGCTGCAGGCGCTGGCGTCTGATTACGCCCCCGAACGCAAGCCATTGGCCAGTCGTGGCGGGGCGTATCAGGAGGCGTTGCGGATTCTGGGGGTGACGTCCACCAGCGAACCGGCGGCGATCAAACGTGCCTATCGCCGCCTGCTCAGCCGCCATCACCCGGACAAGATCGCCGGCAGTGGCGCGAGCCTGGCGCAAGTGCGTGAGGCCACCGAGCGTACCCGCGAGTTGCACAATGCCTATGCGTTGATTCGTGAGCGGCGGGATTTCAGGTAGCCACCACCATTTGGAAGTGACAACCCAATCAGTGTGGGAGCTGGCTTGCCTGCGATAGCGATGTGTCAGTAACACAGATGTCACTGACAGTCCGCTATCGCAGGCAAGCCAGCTCCCACAGTTGATCGGCTTGCCAGGCTGGATTAGTTGGAGGCCGGCTCCGGGCTCAACCACCCGCGAACCCGCCGATACAGCTGCTCTTGCTCAGCCGCACTGTTGCCCGGCAAGGTCTTGAGTGACACCTGTTTATAGCTGTCATTCTTCGCCCGCTTGGCGGCCTGCATGCGTTCCCGGGCGTTTTTGCGCTCTTGAGCGCCGTCCTGGTAATACACATCCGCCGTCGGCACCTTCAGCGCCGGTGCCAGTTTTTGCAGGTCCGGCTGCCTGGCCGCTGGCGTCTTGCCATCCACCATCACCAACTTCTGCACTTGGGACGGCTGTTTCTCGCTCAGGTAGCGTGCAGCCCACCAGGCGCCGGTGCCGTGGCCGAGCAGTACCACACTGCGGGCGCTCTGGGTTTGGGCAAAGGCAACGGCGGCGTCAATGCGATCAAAGATGCGCTTGGCGTCGGTCTTGTCTTGTTCATCAGCACCAGGCACCACCGCCGGGTCAGTGCCTTCGGCTTCGGCGCTGGCGGCTTGTTCGATCGGTTTGGCGGCCGTGCTGCCGTCTTTGCTGCTGGTGTCGACGGCGGCTTTAGGTGGCTCCATGACCCGTGGCGGCAAGGTGTCGAGGTTCACATCCGGCAGCGACAGACTGAGGGTGCCCCAATTGGCATCGGGCAGCTTGCGCCGTAAGGGCGCGATTGCTTGCGGCCAGTCAGCACTTTCCCCTGCGCCCGGTACGATAATCACCACCCCTTCGGGCTCGGCGCTGTTGGCAGGTTTCCACAGCGCCAGAAATGAGTCGGTGCCGGCCTGCAACTGTTGTTGTTCCTGGCGTGGAAGTTGTCGCTCAAGGGCGTTGGCCTCTTCCTGGCTGCGCTCGGGCAGGGCTTGGCGTTCAGCCGGTTTTTCGGCGGTGGGCGCAGGCGCGTCGGCGGCGTGAACAGAAAAGGCGCTGGTAAATAGCAGCGATAGGCACAATGCTGGCAGTGCCGAACGGTGGGTAAAGGGCATCGTTAATTCCCGGCCAGAAGTGATTCCAGCAGCCTAATGGGTTGGTCAGTGTTTGTCAGTGATGTGAGACGTGGATCATGGGTTTTCGCTGTCTGCTGGTTATCGGCTGTGTGTGCTTTGCCTTGATGGCGAATGCCGCGCCTGCGCCTATCGCGCCGCAGGCGCAGCTCAATGCTCAGCAGCGTGAATGGCTGGCGCAGCACCCGCAGTTGCGCGTGGGACTGGTATTGCAGGCACCGTACGCCCAATACGATCGGCGCCTGCAGCGCTTGTCCGGGGCGAATGTCGAGTTGATGCAATGGCTGGCCAAAGCGCTGAATATCGACCTGACCTGGCGCAATTTCCCCAGCCAGGAGCAATTGGAAGCCGCCGTGCGCGATGGCGAGGTGGATATCGCCCCGGGCCTGCAGCAAACCCCGGCGGGCTTGCGTTTGTGGTTATTCAGCGACCCTTATATGCGCGTGCCTCAGCATATCGTCGGTATTCGCGAGGGCGGCGGCGCGGTGGAGCTGGAAAAGCTTGACGAGCTGTCCCGCGTCGCCGTGCGCATGCCCAGCGCTGTCGCCGATTACCTGCGCAGCAACTATCCCAACCTCAACCTGCAAGGCGTCCCTTTGGAGCGTCAGGCCTTGCAATTGTTGGTGAGCCAGCAGGCGCGTTATGCCGTGGTGGATGAGGCGCAATTGAGCCGATTGTCCGGCGAGGCGGAGTTTGCCGGGCTGGCGGTGGTCGGCGATATCGGCCTGCCGCAATTGCTGCGTGTGGCCACGCGCCGTGAGTGGCCGGAGCTGGCGAGCATCATGCAAAGTGCCTTGCGCGCGATACCCGCCCGCGACCTCGACCAATTGCACAGCCGCTGGCTGCAACCCAAATACCCACGGCTGACGGAATCGCCGGGCCTGTGGCAAAACCTCAGCCTGCTCTTGGCGATGTTCCTGCTCGCCAGCCTCGCCGTGGTGGTTTGGCAGCGCCGTCACCAGCGAGTGCTGGAACACAGCTTACTGGCCGCCCGAGAAGAAAGCGCCGCGCGTGCGGCCGGTGCCGAAGCGTTGCGGCTGACGCAGTTCTCCATCGATCAAAGTACGGTCGGCATTCTTTGGGTCAATTGGGACAGCCACGTGCGTTACGCCAACCGCGCCGCCGAGACCATGCTGGGCTACGCCGCGGGCGCGCTGATCGAGCGACCGCTGATCGATTTTGACCCGACCTTGAACATGGACCGCTGGCTCGACGTGTGGAAGCGTGCGCGCGCCAGCGAAGAAGGCCCGCAGACCTTCGCCGCCGATTGCGTGCGCGCTGACGGCAGCATCCTGCCGGCGGATGTGTCGTTGAGCTTCCTGCGCTTTGCCGAGGGCGAATACCTGGTGGTTTATCTCAACGACGTCACCGAGCGCCGTCGTTACGTGGCCGCCTTGCAGCAAAGCGAAACACAGCTGCGCGAGCTCTCTGCCCACCTTGAAACCGTGCGCGAAGAGGAAAAGGCGCGCATCGCCCGTGAAGTGCATGACGAGTTGGGTCAGATGCTCACGGTGCTCAAGCTGGAGACCTCGATGTGCGAGCTGGCCTATGCGCAATTGGACCCGGGCTTGACCGAGCGCCTGAACAGCATGAAACGCCTGATCGCCCAGCTGTTCCAGCTTGTCCGGGATGTGGCGACCGCGCTACGCCCGCCGATTCTCGACGCTGGCATCGCCTCGGCGATTGAATGGCAAGCCCGCCGCTTCGAAGCGCGCACGCACATTCCCTGTCTGGTACAAGTCCCGGATAACCTGCCGGCCCTCAGCGATGCCAAGGCAATTGGCCTGTTCCGCATCCTGCAGGAGGCGCTGACCAATGTGATGCGTCATGCCCAGGCGCATACTGTCGAACTGACCCTGACAGTGGAAAGCGCCGACTTGCGGCTGACCATCAGCGATGACGGCGTCGGTTTCGTCGAGAACCCCGGCCGCCCGGTATCCTTTGGCGTAGTCGGCATGCGTGAGCGGGTGCTGATGATGGGCGGGCAATTGAGCCTGCACAGCGAACTGGGGGAGGGCACCACCTTGAGTGTCACGGTGCCGTTGGATGCATAACGATAGGAGCAAGCCCCTGTGATTCGCGTATTGGTAGCCGAAGACCACACCATTGTTCGTGAAGGCATCAAGCAATTGATTGGCCTGGCCAAAGACCTGCTGGTGGTCGGCGAGGCCAGCAATGGCGAGCAGTTGCTGGAGACCTTGCGCCATATCGCCTGTGAGGTGGTGTTGCTGGATATCTCGATGCCGGGCGTAAATGGCCTGGAAGCGATTGCGCGCATCCGTGCATTGAGTAACCCGCCCGCGATTCTGGTGCTGTCGATGCACGATGAAGCGCAAATGGCTGCCCGCGCCCTGAAAGTCGGGGCGGCGGGGTATGCCACCAAGGACAGTGACCCGGCGCTGTTGCTGACGGCGATTCGCAAGGTGGCGGCGGGCGGGCGTTACATCGACCCGGACCTGGCGGACCGCATGGTCTTTGAGGTCGGCCTCACCGATACGCGGCCGTTGCATTCGTTACTGTCGGAGCGCGAGTTCTCAGTGTTCGAGCGCCTGGCCCAGGGCGCCAACGTCAATGACATCGCCCAGCAACTGGCGCTGAGCAGCAAGACCATCAGCACCCACAAGGCGCGGTTGATGCAAAAGCTCCATATCACCTCCCTGGCCGAACTGGTGAAGTACGCCATGGAACACAAACTCTTGTAACCCCCTCGATCGTTCCCACGCTCCGCGTGGTAACGCCTCTTGTGACGCTCTGCGTCACGCTTTAGGACGCAGAGCGTCCTGGGCTGCATTCCCACGCGGAGCGAGGGAACGATCAAGCCGGGCTCCTCCAGGTGCGCGTATCTGTTTACGACATAGGCTTTGCCGGCAGACGCTGACGATTGCCGCCGCACTGTTCTCTGCCCGCCATCCGTGTAGGGCAATCCCTACCCCCAACCTTCCATCCTGCTGATGTGATTCTCTCCTCGCCCCCGATTTCCGGGGGCTCGCGCCTGGACTACGCTTTGTGCCACAGCAGTCCAAAACAAAAGGTGCGGGTATGAGCGAGGTGGATTCAAATGATGTGCTGGTCAGCTTTCGTGGCGTGCAGAAGAGCTACGACGGCGAGAACCTGATCGTCAAAGACCTCAACCTGGAGATTCGCAAGGGCGAGTTCCTCACCCTGCTCGGGCCGTCGGGTTCGGGCAAGACCACCAGCCTGATGATGCTCGCCGGTTTCGAGACGCCGACCGCCGGGGAAATCCTGCTCGCCGGGCGCGCTATCAACAACGTGCCGCCGCACAAGCGCGACATCGGCATGGTGTTCCAGAACTACGCGCTGTTCCCGCACATGACGGTGGCAGAGAACCTGGCCTTCCCCTTGTCGGTGCGCGGCTTGAGCAAGACCGATATCAGCGAGCGGGTCAAACGCGTGCTGAGCATGGTCCAGCTGGATGCCTTCGCCCAGCGTTACCCGGCGCAACTCTCCGGCGGTCAGCAACAGCGCGTGGCCTTGGCCCGCGCGCTGGTGTTCGAACCGCAGCTGGTGTTGATGGACGAACCCCTCGGCGCCCTCGATAAACAACTGCGCGAACACATGCAGATGGAGATCAAGCACCTGCACCAGCGCCTCGGCGTGACCGTGGTGTACGTGACCCACGACCAGGGCGAAGCCTTGACCATGTCCGACCGCGTGGCGGTGTTCCACCAGGGCGAGATCCAGCAGATCGCCGCGCCGCGCACGCTGTACGAAGAGCCAAAAAACACGTTCGTCGCCAACTTCATCGGCGAGAACAACCGACTCAATGGCCGCTTGCACAGCCACACCGGCGAACGCTGTGTGGTGGAGTTGGCGCGCGGTGAAAAGGTCGAGGCGCTGGCAGTGAATGTCGGCCAACTCGGCGGCCCGGTGACCCTGTCAGTACGCCCGGAGCGCGTCAGCCTCAACGGCTCCAGTGAGTCCTGCGTCAACCGCTTCTCTGGGCGGGTGGCGGAATTTATCTACCTGGGCGACCACGTGCGTGTGCGCCTGGAAGTCTGCGGCAAGGCCGATTTTTTTGTGAAACAACCGATCGCTGAGCTGGACCCAGCGCTTGCGGTCGGCGACGTGGTACCGATTGGCTGGCAAGTCGAGCACGTTCGCGCACTCGACCCACTTCTAGAGGCGAATTAATCGCCCCATGGCTTCACCAACCCTGCACGTGGAGAGAACAACAATGTTGAGATCCCTTAAATATTCCGCCTTGGCCATCGGCTTGATGGGCGCGACACAGGCCATGGCAGGCCCGGACCTGACGGTCGTATCCTTCGGTGGCGCGAACAAGGCGGCTCAGGTCAAAGCCTTTTACACTCCGTGGGAAAGCGCGGGCAATGGCAAGATCGTCGCCGGTGAGTACAACGGTGAAATGGCCAAGGTCAAAGCCATGGTCGATACCAAGAGCGTGTCGTGGGACTTGGTGGAAGTGGAGTCGCCGGAACTGTCCCGTGGCTGTGACGAAGACATGTTCGAACCGCTCGACCCGAAACTGTTCGGCAATAGCGCCGATTACGTGAAAGGCGCGATTCAGCCCTGCGGCGTGGGCTTCTTTGTGTGGTCCACCGTGCTGGCGTACAACGCCGACAAGCTTGCCACTGCACCGACCAGTTGGGCGGATTTTTGGGATACCAAGAAATTCCCAGGCAAGCGCGGCCTGCGCAAAGGCGCCAAGTACACCCTGGAATTCGCCTTGATGGCGGACGGCGTGGCCCCCAAAGACGTGTACAAAGTGCTGGCTGGCAAAGACGGCCAGGATCGCGCGTTCAAGAAACTCGACGAACTCAAACCGTCGATCCAGTGGTGGGAAGCCGGCGCACAACCGCCGCAGTACCTGGCCTCGGGTGATGTGGTCATGAGCTCGGCCTACAACGGCCGCATCGCTGCCGTGCAAAAAGAAAGCAACCTGAAAGTGGTGTGGAACGGCGGCATCTACGACTTTGACGCCTGGGCCATCCCTAAAGGCCTGGCCAAGGACCGTGCCGAAGCGGCGAAGAAATTCATCGCCTTCTCGGTGCAGCCGCAACAGCAGAAGACCTACTCGGAAAACATCGCCTACGGCCCGGCCAATACCCAGGCTGTGCCGTTGCTGGCCAAGGATGTGCTGAAAGACATGCCGACCACGCCGGAGAATATCGCCAACCAGGTGCAGATCGATGTGAGCTTCTGGGCGGATAACGGCGAGCAGCTCGAGCAGCGCTTCAATTCCTGGGCGGCCAAGTAACACCGCATATTCCTCTGTGAAAGCAGGCTGGTGTGGGAGCTGGCTTGCCTGCGATGGGATCGACTCGGTCTTTGAGTGACACCGAGGCGATGCCATCGCAGGCAAGCCAGCTCCCACAAAAAAGCACCGCTCACAGGGAACTCTTAGAAGATTTCCGGAGTTTGCCATGGTTATCGCCATTCCCAGCCCCACCCTCAAGCAGCGCCTGGCGCGTGCCGAGCGGCTCAACCGCTGGAAGGCCCAGGCCTTGATTGCGCCGCTGGTGCTGTTTTTGCTGCTGGTGTTCCTGGTGCCGATTGTTGCGCTGCTTTACAAAAGCGTCGGCAACCCGGAAGTGGTGGGCGGTTTGCCGCGTACCGTGGTGGCGGTCAAGACCTGGGACGGTCGCGGCCTGCCGGGTGAGCCGGTGTATCAGGCGCTCAGCGAAGACCTGGGTGAAGCGCGTAAAAACCAGACGCTGGGCGACTTGTCCAAACGCTTGAACATGGAACTGGCCGGCTACCGCAGTCTGTTGACCAAAACCGCGCGGGCGCTGCCGTTTACCGAAGCGCCCGCCTCTTATAAGGAAGCGTTGGAAAACCTCGACGAACGCTGGGGCGACCCGGCGTACTGGCAGGCGATCCGGCGTAATACCAGCAGCCTCACGCCGTACTACCTGCTGGCGGCTGTCGATCACCGTATCAATGACCTTGGCGAAGTGGCCCCGGCCACGCCTGACCAGGCCATCTACCTGGACATCTTCGCCCGCACGTTCTGGATGGGCTTGGTAATAACCTTCATCTGCCTGTTGCTGGCCTACCCGTTGGCCTATTTGCTGGCCAACCTGCCGGCACGCAAAAGTAACCTGCTGATGATTCTGGTATTGCTGCCGTTCTGGACCTCAATCCTGGTAAGGGTGGCGGCGTGGATTGTACTGCTGCAGTCCGGTGGGTTGATCAACAGCGCATTGATGGGCATGGGGCTGATCGATAAACCCATGGAGCTGGTGTTTAACCGCACCGGGGTTTACATCTCGATGGTGCACATCCTGTTGCCCTTCATGATTTTGCCGATTTACAGCGTGATGAAAGGCATCTCGCCCACGTATATGCGTGCAGCGATTTCCCTGGGTTGCCACCCGTTTGCCAGTTTCTGGCGTGTGTACTTCCCGCAGACTTATGCCGGTGTCGGCGCCGGTTGCCTGCTGGTGTTTATTCTGGCGATTGGTTACTACATCACCCCGGCGCTGCTCGGCAGCCCGAACGACCAGATGGTCAGCTATTTCGTCGCGTTCTACACCAACACCAGCATCAATTGGGGTATGGCCACGGCGCTGGGCGGCTTGCTGCTGCTGGCGACCGTCGTGCTGTACCTGATCTACAACCGTCTGGTCGGCGCCAGTCGCCTGCGCCTGAGCTGAGGAGAGTTGGCGATGCTGAGCCCTTATATGTCACCCGTGGAGCGGGTGTGGTTCTACAGCTTGCGGATCCTGTGTGGCTTGATCCTGCTGTTCCTGATCTTGCCGGTGCTGGTGATTATCCCGCTGTCGTTCAACAGCGGCAGTTTCCTGGTGTACCCGCTGCAAGGCTTCTCGCTGCACTGGTATCAGGACTTCTTCGCCTCGGCCGAGTGGATGCGTGCATTGAAGAACAGCATCATTGTGGCCCCGGCGGCCACGGTGCTGGCGATGGTGTTCGGTACGCTGGCGGCGATTGGCCTGACGCGCGGCAACTTTCCCGGCAAGGCGTTGGTCATGGCCTTGGTGATTTCGCCGATGGTGGTGCCTGTGGTGATCATTGGCGTGGCCAGCTATCTGTTCTTTGCGCCACTGGGGCTGGGCAACAGCTTCCTCTCGCTGATTGTGGTACATGCCGTGCTGGGTGTGCCGTTTGTGATCATCACCGTGTCGGCGACGTTGCAGGGCTTCAACCACAACCTGGTGCGGGCAGCGGCCAGCCTGGGCGCCTCGCCGCTGACCGCGTTTCGCCGTGTGACCTTGCCGTTGATCGCGCCGGGGGTGATTTCCGGGGCATTGTTTGCCTTCTCGACGTCCTTTGATGAAGTGGTAGTGACGCTGTTTCTCGCCGGCCCCGAGCAAGCGACTTTGCCGCGCCAGATGTTCAGCGGCATCCGCGAAAATTTAAGCCCGACGATTGCCGCAGCGGCAACCTTGCTGATTGCGTTCTCGGTGCTGCTGTTGCTGACCCTTGAATGGCTGCGAGGCCGCAGCGAGAAACTGCGCACCGCGCAAGTCTAAAGGTCGAAACCGGATCAAATGTGGGAGCTGGCTTGCCTGCGATAGCATCAACTCGGTATGTCAGGAAAACCGAGGCGGTCGCATCGCAGGCAAGCCAGCTCCCACACCGACCGAGCCATTCAGTGCGTGAATGCTGGGCAACCTGAAATACCCGGCTATTCTTGTGCCAGCCCATCATTAATAAGAGGCCGCGCACATGAGTACTTCCTCATTCAAGATCGCCCACAAACTGCTGACCGGTGCTGGCGCCATCGAACAACTGGCCGCCGAGCTCACGCGTCTTGATGTGGATAACCCGTTGATCGTTACCGATGCCGCGCTGGTCAAGTCCGGCACCGTGGCGCTGGCGCTCGAGCACCTGGGCGAGCGCACTTATGAGATTTTCGACCGTGTGCTGCCCGACCCGGAAATCGCCATCGTCGAGGACTGCATGCGCGTGTACCGCGAGGGCGGGCATGACGGCCTGATCGGCGTGGGCGGTGGCAGTGCCATCGACATTGCCAAGAGTGTCGCGGCCTATGCCGGTTACCACGGCGCGCTGGCGGACTTGTTCGGCGTCGACCAGGTGCCGCGCAAAGGCCCGCCGCTGATCGCCATCCCGACCACGGCCGGCACCGGTTCGGAGGTGACCAATGTGGCGATTCTCTCCGACAAGGCCGCACAACTGAAAAAAGGCATCGTCAGCGATTACTTATTGCCGGATGTTGCGCTGATCAGCCCGCAAATGACCCTCACGTGCCCGCGCAGTGTCACCGCGGCCAGTGGCGTGGATGCGCTGGTGCATGCCATCGAGTCCTACCTGTCGCTGAATGCCTCGCCGATCACTGACGCGCTGGCCATCGGCGCGATCAAACTGATTGCCAATGCGCTGCCCAAGGCCTACGCCAACCCGGCCAACCTGCAGGCCCGCGATGATATGGCCACCGCCAGCCTGATGGCCGGCATGGCGTTCGGCAATGCTGGCGTCGGCGCAGTGCATGCCTTGGCGTACCCGCTGGGCGGGCGATTCAATATTGCTCACGGCGTGAGCAATGCGCTGTTGCTGCCCTACGTGATGCACTGGAACAAACTGGCCTGCGTGGAGCGCATGCAGGACATTGCCCAAGCCATGGGCGTGAATACCGCCGGGCTCAGCGTCAACGACGCCGCCGATCAGGCGGTCGAGGCGATGACGCGGCTATGTGCCGCCGTGGAAATCCCGGCAGGGCTGCGCAGCTTTGGTGTGCCGGAAGACGCGATCCCCGCCATGGCGACGGAAGCGGCGGGTATCGAGCGCCTGATGCGCAACAACCCGCGCAAGCTCAGCGCGGCGGATATCGAGAAAATCTACCGGGCGGCATACTGACCATTGAGTTAGGTCACGGTGTGCTGGGTAAAGCATGAGGTATACAATGCGCGCCATCGTGATTTAGCTCAAAAAGGTGCGTCATGCAGCCCTTCGTTATCGCTCCATCGATTCTCTCCGCCGACTTCGCCCGCCTGGGTGAGGAAGTGGACAAGGTATTGGCCGCCGGTGCCGACTTCGTGCACTTCGATGTCATGGACAACCACTATGTGCCCAACCTGACCATCGGCCCGATGGTCTGCGCGGCACTGCGCAAGTACGGCATTACTGCGCCGATCGATGCGCACCTGATGGTCAGCCCGGTGGACCGCATCGTCGGTGACTTCATCGAGGCCGGCGCCACCTACATTACCTTCCATCCGGAAGCCACGCTGCACGTCGACCGCACCCTGCAACTGATCCGCGAAGGCGGTTGCAAGGCCGGCCTGGTGTTCAACCCGGCCACGCCGTTGAGCGTGCTGGAGTACGTGATGGACAAGGTCGACATGGTCTTGCTGATGAGCGTCAACCCAGGCTTCGGCGGGCAGAAGTTCATCCCCGGCACGCTGAACAAGCTGCGCGAAGCCCGTGCGCTGATCGATGCGTCGGGCCGTGATATCCGCCTGGAAATCGACGGTGGGGTCAACGTCAACAATATTCGCGAAATCGCCGCCGCTGGCGCTGACACCTTTGTGGCTGGCTCGGCGATCTTCAACGCCCCCAACTACCAGGAAGTCATCGACAAGATGCGGGCCGAACTGGCGCTGGCGCGTCCATGAGCGGTTTTGAGCAGTTGTTCCCCGGCAAACTGCCACGACTGGTGATGTTCGATCTGGACGGTACATTGATCGATTCGGTGCCAGACCTGGCGGCGGCGGTGGACGAGATGCTGCTCAAGTTGGGGCGAAAGCCAGCGGGCATCGAGGCGGTGCGTGAGTGGGTCGGCAACGGCGCGCAGATGCTGGTGCGTCGGGCCTTGGCCAACCATATTGATGCCGAAGGTGTGGATGAGGTTGAGGCCGAGCACGCCCTGGAACTCTTCAATGTTGCCTATGAAAGCAGCCATGAGCTCACCGTGGTTTACCCAGGCGTGCGCGACACGCTCAAGTGGCTGCACAAGCAAGGCGTGGAGATGGCGCTGATCACCAACAAGCCGGAGCGCTTTGTCGCGCCGCTGTTGGACCAGATGAAAATCGGCCGGTATTTCCGCTGGATCATCGGCGGCGACACCTTGCCGCAGAAAAAGCCTGACCCGGCGGCGCTGTTCTTTGTGATGAAAATGGCCAATATTCCGGCCTCGCAATCGTTGTTTGTCGGCGATTCGCGCAGTGATGTGCAAGCCGCCAAAGCCGCTGGCGTGCAGTGTGTGGCGCTGAGCTACGGCTACAACCACGGCCGACCGATCGCCGAGGAGTCGCCGGCGCTGGTGATTGATGATCTGCGACTGCTAATCCCCGGTTGCTTGGGAGCGGGCGCTGAGATAACGTTGCCCGACATCGAATCAACCCCTTCTGGAAATTCCATCGTGGTGGTCACTCGCAAACTCTGGATGAAAGTCATCAAGGCCCTGGCCCGCTGGCGTTGGCGCGCCTGACTGATCCTGGCCGCGTTGCGGCACGTTTGCACACCTGACCGTTTGACCCTCAAGCCACGAGGCACCTCATGATCCGCGAAGAATTCCTGCGTTTGGCCACTGCCGGCTATAACCGTATCCCCATGGCCTGCGAAACCCTGGCTGACTTCGATACGCCGCTGTCGATCTACCTCAAACTGGCCGACAAGCCCAATTCCTACCTGCTTGAATCGGTGCAGGGCGGCGAGAAGTGGGGCCGTTACTCGATCATCGGCCTGCCGTGCCGCACCGTGCTGCGTGTGCATGACCACCATGTGAGCATCACCCATGATGGCGTCGAGATCGAAAGCCATGACGTGGAAGACCCGCTGGCGTTCGTCGAAACCTTCAAGGCGCGCTACAACGTGCCGACCATTCCCGGTCTGCCGCGTTTCAACGGTGGCCTGGTGGGGTATTTCGGCTACGACTGCGTGCGCTACGTAGAAAAACGCCTGGGCAAATGCCCGAACCCGGACCCGCTGGGCGTGCCGGACATTCTGCTGATGGTCTCCGACGCGGTGGTGGTGTTCGACAACCTCGCCGGCAAGATGCACGCGATTGTCCTCGCCGACCCGTCCCAGGCCGATGCCTTCGAGCAAGGCCAGGCTAGCCTTGAGGCATTGCTGGAGAAACTGCGTCAGCCGATCACCCCACGCCGTGGCCTGGACCTCAGCCGTCCGCCGGCCGCCGACCCGATCTTTCGTTCAAGCTTTACCCAGGATGACTACGAGCGCGCGGTCGACACCATCAAGGAATACATCCTTGCCGGTGACTGCATGCAGGTGGTGCCGTCGCAACGCATGTCCATCGACTTCAAGGCGGCGCCAATTGATCTGTACCGCGCGCTGCGGTGCTTCAACCCGACGCCGTACATGTACTTCTTCAACTTCGGAGACTTCCACGTGGTGGGCAGTTCGCCGGAAGTGCTGGTGCGGGTCGAAGACAACCTCATCACCGTGCGCCCGATAGCCGGCACACGCCCGCGTGGCGCGACCGAAGAGGCCGACCTGGCGCTGGAAGAAGACCTGCTGAGTGACGACAAGGAAATTGCCGAACACTTGATGCTGATCGACCTGGGCCGCAACGACACCGGGCGGGTTTCGGAAATCGGTTCGGTGAAGCTCACCGAGAAGATGGTCATCGAGCGGTATTCCAACGTGATGCACATTGTGTCCAACGTCACCGGCGAGCTGAAAGCCGGGTTGACCGCGATGGACGCACTGCGGGCGATTCTGCCGGCGGGCACTTTGTCGGGCGCGCCGAAGATTCGCGCGATGGAGATCATCGACGAACTGGAGCCGGTCAAGCGTGGTGTGTATGGCGGCGCCGTGGGATATTTCGCCTGGAACGGCAATATGGACACTGCGATTGCGATCCGCACCGCCGTGATCAAGGACGGCGAGCTGCATGTGCAGGCGGGTGGCGGGATTGTGGCTGACTCGGTGCCGGCCCTGGAATGGGAAGAAACCCTGAACAAACGCCGCGCGATGTTCCGGGCTGTGGCGTTGGCCGAGCAAACGCCGCAAAGCTAAAGTCAGACATTGGACAACCTGTGGGAGCAGGCAAGCCAGCTCCCACAGTTGTTTTGTGGGGCGTTTAAGATCCGCTTAGAAATCCAGACTCACCCCCACACTGACGCCTTGCTGGGTAAAACTGTCATCCTTCCTCACGTTATACGCCGCCCGTAGCGCCAGCTCCTGAGTCAGCTTGTGGCTGACCCCCAGACTCAATCGGTCCGAATTGCTGCGCGGCGTGTAGCCGTCCAGCTTGAAGTCGATCCCGGGCACGCTGTTGAGCGACATCTTTACCTTCTGGGTGTCGTTTTCGAACTCATGCTCGTGGGCCACTTCGCCAAACACTTGGGTTTGCGGCGTAATCCGGTAGCTGCCCTGCAGGCCGACGCCCAGGCGTTTGGAGTCGCGTTGCTGGTCATCGAAGGTCAGCGCGGTGGAGCGGTTGTCCTTTTCCGAATAACCATCGACTTCGACCCGCGAATAGTCCGCGCTGATGAACGGTGACAAATGCCAGTCGCTGCCGGCGCCGGCAATGTCATAACCCAAACGGCCGCTCAAGGCCCAGAGCCAGCCATCGGTGTCGCCTTTTTCGGCGCCTTCGCTGACGCCCAGGGCGAACTTGCGCTTGAGGCTGTCGAAGTCCAGCTTGCCGCCGGTCAACGCCGCATCGGCCCACCAATGGTTTTGCTGATATTGCGCAAAGGCCGTGCCCATGTAGCTGTTGAGCTTGTAGTCCGAATCGCGGGCGCCGGCTTCGAGTGTCTGGCGATACAAGCCGGCGGCCACGCCGACGCGCCAGTTTTCGTCGAGGCGATAGCTGCCGCCGACGTTCACGTTGTAGCCACTGCCGTCGCCGCTGGCCGAACTGCGTTGATCATCAAAGTCCAAATGCTGGCCACCACCGGCGACAATCGCGCGCCATTGGCCGACGGCCTGCCAGTTGCCATTGTCGGCTTGCCACTGGTTGCGCAGCTCATCCTGATGGGCGCGCAACGTGCCTTGGGCCATCTCCGGCAGCAAGGTCACTTCCCACGGCGCGGCGAGCAGCGAGTAGGCGTAGTCGGCGATCAACTGTTGCCCGGCGATGGTGGGGTGAACCGAGTCGTTATAGATCAGCTTGGTCGGGTCCGGGGTGGCGCCGCCAATGCCATACACCGGGTTGGCGGTGCAGCCGTTGCCGCTGAAGCAGGTGCCGGTGAGGTTTTGCCCGGAGGCCAGGCCAAAGCGCGCAGGGTTGGCGAAGGTTTCATTGAGCAGTAACGGGATGTTCAGCGGGATGACCTGGGCGTCGATCTGCGACAGGCGCTGCACCAGCGCCTGGTTGAAAATGCTGCTCAGGGCCGAGCTGGCGCCTTGCGCGGGCGTGCCGTTGATGGCGGGTGTCAAGCCCAGGTCGGGCAGCATCCACACCATGATGTAGCGCGCGCCGGCCTGTTGCAGGGCTTGGGCGCTGTCGGCCAGGCGCCCGCCGGCGGCCACGGCCTGGCCTGGGCTGAGGACGCGTCCTTGCAGAAAGTCATTGCCGCCACCGGATAGGAAATACAACGCG
The DNA here is from genome assembly GCF_021606215.1 of Pseudomonas sp. PA-5-4B. Classification (NCBI taxonomy): domain Bacteria; kingdom Pseudomonadati; phylum Pseudomonadota; class Gammaproteobacteria; order Pseudomonadales; family Pseudomonadaceae; genus Pseudomonas; species Pseudomonas sp. PA-5-4B. Next base: position 31,639 of record NZ_WKDB01000053.1, read on the forward strand.
TTCGGGTCAGCCCGCCCGCCGTTGGCCGGCAGATAACCCTGACGGCTGCGCAGTACGGTGCCACCACCGGCATTGCCGGGCGGGATCGCCGCATTGGAGACCGAGGTGATGGAATCGAGGATATTGTCGGTACGGTAGCCGCCGACCGCCCAGTTATTACCATCCGGCAAACCTTGGGCGGCACGTACCGGCGAGGTGGAGGCGTTCAGGTCGTTGGGTGCCACGCCCAGCTTGCCCCCCAAAAGCGTAGATGACACCAGGCCATAATCGCCCTGGAATGTCGGCCCGGTGCGGTTGGTAAAGCGCAATGTGGCGCCGGCCGAGCCATCGGGGAACTGGCCGGCGTCGGCCAGGCTGTCGCCGAACACGACCATGGTTGAGTAAGGTGAAGGTGCTGCAAACGCCTGCGCGCAGGCCAGTGACAGGAGGCAGCCGGCGAGGGGGGCGAAAAACGGTGGTCTGAGCATGCGAAATTCCATTTAGTTGTTTTTGTATCGGACGCGAAACACTAGCAATGTAGTGAGGGTTTTCGTCGAAGAAAACTGTTTTTTCCTGTAAAGACACCGTAGTGATTCCCCCGTATTCGCTGCTCCATATTGCACCGCTGGCGAGGCTACGTTACTGTGCCTGAACGTATGAATGAGACCCTCCCCGTGTTGATCATCAGCAAACTCTTGATGCGAGTAGTCAAGGCACACGCCCGTTGGCGTTGGCGCGCCTGACATTTTTCTCTGCCGGCTCGGCCGGACCTGTACCGATTTGCCTTCTTCACCCTTTGTTTGACGCCCCTTGCCGGCTCACCCTGGCAACCGGAACGTGCGTCTGGCAGCGGGACACTCTCTTGGAAGGCGGTCATTCGAAATCAGTGAATTCAAGAGGTTTGAACCCACATGTTGCTGATGATTGATAACTACGATTCCTTTACCTACAACGTTGTGCAGTACCTGGGCGAACTCGGCGCCGAGGTCAAGGTGGTGCGCAACGACGAACTGACGGTCGCCGAAATCGCTGCCCTGAACCCGGAGCGCATCGTGGTTTCGCCTGGCCCGTGCACGCCGACCGAAGCGGGCATCTCCCTCGAAGCCATCCAGTATTTCGCCGGTAAATTGCCGATCCTGGGCGTGTGCCTGGGTCACCAGTCCATCGGCCAGGCGTTTGGTGGTGACGTGGTGCGTGCGCGCCAAGTGATGCATGGCAAAACCAGCCCGGTGTTCCATAAAGACCTCGGCGTATTCCACGGCCTCAACCTGCCGGTGACAGTCACTCGCTACCACTCGCTGGTGGTCAAGCGTGAAACCCTGCCCGAGTGCCTGGAGCTGACCGCCTGGACTCAGCTGGAAGACGGCTCGGTCGACGAGATCATGGGCCTGCGTCACAAGACACTGAATATCGAAGGGGTGCAATTTCACCCCGAATCAATCCTGACCGAGCAGGGCTACGAGCTGTTCGCCAACTTTCTCAAGCAGAGCGGCGGCACGCGCTAAGGACTTTCCATGGATATCAAGACTGCCCTGAGCCGTATCGTCGGCCATCTGGACCTGAGCACCGCTGAAATGAGCGACGTGATGCGCGAGATCATGACTGGCCAATGCACTGACGCGCAGATCGGCGCGTTCATGATGGCGATGCGCATGAAGAGCGAGAGCATCGACGAAATCGTCGGCGCCGTGTCAGTGATGCGTGAGCTGGCCGACAAGGTTGAGCTCAAGACCCTCGACGGCGTGGTCGATGTGGTCGGCACCGGCGGCGACGGTGCGAATATTTTCAACGTGTCGACGGCTTCCTCCTTTGTGGTGGCGGCAGCCGGTTGCACCGTGGCAAAACACGGTAACCGTGCGGTGTCGGGCAAAAGCGGCAGCGCCGACTTGCTGGAGGCGGCTGGTATTTATCTGAACCTGACGCCGGTGCAAGTGGCGCGCTGCATCGACAGCGTGGGCATTGGCTTCATGTTTGCCCAGTCCCACCACGGCGCCATGAAACACGCCGCCGGCCCGCGCAAGGACCTTGGCCTGCGCACCCTGTTCAACATGCTCGGCCCGCTTACGAATCCGGCCGGCGTGAAACATCAGGTGGTCGGTGTGTTCAGCCAGGCGCTGTGCCGGCCGTTGGCCGAAGTGTTGCAGCGTCTGGGCAGCAAGCACGTGCTGGTGGTGCATTCCAAGGATGGCCTGGACGAATTCAGCCTGGCAGCGCCGACCTTTGTGGCGGAGCTGAAGAATGACCAGGTCAGCGAATATTGGGTCGAGCCCGAAGACCTCGGCATGAGAAGCCAAAGCTTGCATGGCCTGTCGGTGGAAAGCCCGGCGGCCTCGCTGGAGTTGATCCGTGATGCCTTGGGGCGCCGCAAGACAGAAAACGGTCAGAAAGCCGCAGAAATGATTGTTCTGAATGCTGGCGCGGCACTTTACGCGGCGGACCACGCCTATAGTCTTAAGGAAGGTGTCGCCTTGGCCCACGATGCGTTGCACACCGGTCTGGCTCGCGAAAAGCTCGAAGAACTGGGAGCCTTTACCGCTGTGTTCAAAATGGAGAATGAAGGATGAGTGTCCCGACCGTTCTGGAAAAAATCCTCGCGCGCAAGGCTGAAGAGGTGGCCGAGCGCCGTGCCCGTGTGAGCCTGGCTGAGCTGGAGGGCTTGGCAAAAAGCGCCGACGCGCCGCGTGGTTTTGCCGCTGCGCTGATCAAGCAGGCGAAGGAAAAACAGCCTGCCGTGATTGCCGAGATCAAAAAAGCTTCGCCCAGCAAAGGCGTGATTCGCGAAGTTTTCATTCCTGAAGACATTGCCAAGAGCTATGAGAAGGGCGGCGCAACCTGCCTGTCCGTGTTGACCGATATCGACTTCTTCCAGGGTTCCGATCTGTTTCTGCAACAGGCCCGCGCCGCGTGCAAGTTGCCGGTGATCCGCAAGGACTTCATGGTTGACCCGTACCAGATCGTCGAAGCCCGCGCCTTGGGCGCCGATTGCGTGCTGCTGATCGTCTCCGCGCTGGACGACGTGAAGATGGCCGAGCTGGCGGCCGTGGCCAAAAGCGTAGGCCTGGACGTACTGGTAGAAGTGCACGATGGCGATGAGCTGGAGCGCGCGCTGAAAACCCTCGACACGCCGTTGGTGGGGGTTAATAACCGTAACCTGCACACCTTTGAAGTCAGCCTGGAAAATACCCTCGACCTGTTGCCGCGTATTCCGCGTGATCGGTTGGTGATTACCGAGAGCGGCATCGTCAACCGCGCCGACGTAGAGCTGATGGAAATCAGCGGTGTGTTTTCGTTCCTGGTGGGTGAGACATTTATGCGCGCCGAGAACCCAGGTGCGGAATTGCAGCGTCTGTTTTTCCCGGAGCGTGGCGTGGCGGTGAGTGGTTCGACCCTCGACTGATTTGAAATACGGTAAACATGTGGGAGCTGGCTTGTGTGGGAGCTGGCTTGCCTGCGATAGCATCACCTCGGTGTTTCTGGAAGACCGCGGTGCCTTTATCGCAGGCAAGCCAGCTCCCACATTCGGTTTTGTGTTTGTTCAGATGATAGGTGTCCGATGATCGAGCCGGTGTCGATGACAGTTGAAGCAGGACTTGCCGCCGAGCAAGACTTGCTGGCGGCCGTTTGCGCCGGTGAACGGGAGTTTGGTTTGCTGTTCTGGCAGCCCAGCGACCAAGCGCTGGTCATGCCGCGTCGCTTGAGCCGCTTGCCGGCTTTTGACGCGGCCAGCCAGGGTTCGGCTGCTGCCGGTTGGCCGGTGCTACTGCGCGAGACCGGCGGAGAGCCGGTGCCGCAGTCGGCCGCCACGGTCAATATCGCGCTGGTTTACGCGCCGCCACGCAGCGAAGGTGATCAAGGCCGCATCGAAACCGGTTATCAGCGTTTGTGCCAGCCGATCTGTGATTTGCTGATTGAGTTGGGCGGTGACGCTTCTGTTGGCGAAATCGACGGCGCCTTTTGCGACGGTCGCTATAACGTCAACCTCAACGGCCGCAAGATGGTCGGCACTGCCCAGCGCTGGCGACAAAGTGGCGGCCGCCCAGTAGGTTTGGTGCACGGTGCATTGTTGCTGGATAACGACCGCGATGAGCTGATTGCGGCGGTCAATCGTTTCAATGAGGCCTGCGGCCTCGACCAGCGGGTGCGTGCCGACAGCCATATCGCGTTGCACGAAGCCTTTCCCGCACCGGATGCCATCACCCGACTGGACGCGTTGTACCGTCAGATGCTGGCCGGATTCCTGCCGGCTTAACGCGTACCGAACACCACCATCGTCTTGCCTTTGACGTGTACCAGGTTGCGCTCTTCCAAGTCCTTGAGCACACGACCGACCATTTCCCGTGAACACCCGACAATGCGTCCGATCTCCTGGCGCGTGACTTTGATCTGCATGCCGTCAGGGTGGGTCATGGCGTCGGGCTGTTTGCACAGTTCCAGCAGGCAACGGGCTACGCGGCCGGTGACATCAAAGAACGCCAGGTCACCCACTTTGCGCGTGGTGTCGCGCAAGCGCTGGGCAATCTGACCGCTTAAGGCGTAGAGAATGTCGGGATCATGTTGGGCCAGTTCGCGAAACTTGGCATAGCTGATCTCGGCGACTTCACACTCAACCTTGGCCCGCACCCAGGCACTGCGCTCCTGCTCTTTGCCCGCTTGTTCAAACAGCCCCAGCTCACCGAAGAAATCCCCGGTATTGAGGTACGCGATGATCATCTCGCGGCCGTCTTCATCTTCAATCAGGATGGTGACCGAGCCCTTGATAATGAAGAACAGCGTCTCGGAGCGTTCGCCTGCGCAAATGATGTTGTGCTTGGCCGGGTAACGCCGGCGCTGGCAATGCATCAACAATTTGTCGAGGTTCTTGATCTTGGGTGTGGGAGCAAGAGCAACCATGGTTGTATCCCGAAAAGACTGCACGGTGTGGTTGGAATTATTTTTATCCAGCGGTAATGGCATTGATACACGCTGTACAAAGGATGGCAATGCGCCATTGAATTGGCGCCAGCTTAACAGACACATTCTGCCTCGATTAAGGAATTTAGCGGGCAAACGTTGTCATTGATCGTTTTCATACCGGGCGCTGCGGGTTCAAGACCCTGTGCTAAGCTGGCGACCCTTTTTTAGCAGTGGAGTCTGGGCGATGAAGGCACGCATCCAATGGGCGGGCGAGGCCATGTTCCTCGGTGAGTCGGGCAGTGGCCATGTGGTAGTTATGGACGGCCCGCCGGACGCCGGTGGCCGTAACCTGGGTGTACGCCCGATGGAAATGCTCCTGCTCGGTGTTGGCGGTTGCAGCAATTTCGACGTGGTCAGCATCTTGAAGAAGTCCCGCCAGGCCGTCGAGAGCTGCGAAGCCTTCCTGGAAGCGGAGCGGGCCACTGAAGACCCCAAGGTGTTTACCAAGATCCACATGCATTTCGTGGTCAAGGGCCGGGCGTTGAAGGAAGCTCAGGTCAAGCGCGCCATCGAGCTGTCGGCCGAGAAGTATTGCTCTGCATCGATCATGCTTGGCGCGGCCGGTGTGGCCATCACCCATGATTACGAGATTATCGAGCTGGGTTGATTGCCAGTCGGCAATAGAAAAGGGCGCCTGTTGAGGGCGCCCTTTTTTGTGCGGCATTGTTTAAATTCGATAGGTGCTTTTGGTCATGACCTTGGCCAGTACGCTCATGCCGAACCTCACGGGCGCCGGGAAGCGGAAGCCGCCTGCATCCAGTGCGCTTTCTGCGTGGTGTTCTTCATCAATGCGCATCTGTTCAAGAATCGCCCGCGACTTTTCGTCTTCGGCCGGCAGTTGCTCCAGGTGTTCATCCAGGTGTTTGCACACCTGATGCTCGGTCGCAGCCACAAAACCGAGGCTGACCTTGTCGCTGATCAGGCCGGCAGCGGCGCCGATACCGAACGACAAACCATAAAACAGTGGGTTGAGCACGCTGGGATGGCTACCGAGCTGGCGAATGCGCTGCTCGCACCAGGCCAGGTGGTCGATTTCTTCTTCGGCCGCATGTTCCATCGCTGCGCGTACTTGCGGCAGCTTGGCGGTCAGCGCCTGGCCTTGGTACAGCGCCTGGGCACAGACTTCACCGGTGTGGTTGATGCGCATCAGGCCGGCGACGTGGCGGGTGTCGGTCTCGCTCATCTGCGCGTCGGGCTGCACGATGGCGGGCGAAGGCCGGTACGGTTGGCCGCTGAAGGGCAGCAGTGTGCGCATGGCCATGTCGGCTTGCAGCAACAGACGGTCAATCGGCGAGTAGTGACGTTGGGTAGTCATGCTGACCTCCGGGAAGAATCTCGGCGGCCAGTTTACCGCAAGAGAAGGCGATGCGTTTGCGCTGTGTCAATTTGCCCCTGTGGCGAGGGAGCTTGCTCCCGCCCGACGGCGTAGCCGTCGCAAACTCCCCGCAACAATCAGCCCGGCGGCCAGTTCATCTGGCGCTGACCCAGCACGTGCATATGGATGTGATAAACAGTCTGCCCGCCATCCTCGTTGCAGTTCATCACCACGCGAAAGCCCTTCTCGCAGCCTTGCTCTACGGCCAGCCGTTGAGCGGTGAACAGAATATGGCCAGCGAGGGCTTTGTCTTCTTCGGTGAGGTCGTTGAGGGTACGGATCGGCTTTTTCGGAATGACCAGAAAATGCACGGGTGCCATTGGGGCAATATCGTGGAAGGCGAGGACTTGGTCATCTTCATAGATGATCTTCGCAGGTATTTCTCTGTTGATGATCTTGGTGAACAGAGTATCCACAGCTGTTTCTCCATTATGAAAGTGCAGAACGAGTGTACCGAGGCCGTCAGCGCGGGCAATAGGCCTTGTTGATGGCGCCGGCAATCTTGCGGGTCAGCCAGCGTGGGCTCAAGCGCGGGCTGAAGGCCAGCCAGCGGTTGCGTCGCCCGGGAATAATGATGGCTTTGTTCTTTTCCAGCGCGCGCACGGTGTAGAGCGCCACTTCTTCCGGGCTCATCAGTTGACCGCTGCGGTCGAGCTTGGCGGTGTCCATTTGCGCGGTGCCGAAGAATGGCGTGCGCGTGGGGCCGGGACACAGCACCGAGACCTTGATACCGCAGGTCTTCAACTCTTCGCGCAAGCCTTCGGAGAAGTGCAGCACATACGCCTTGCTGGCGTAATAGCTGCTCATCCAGGGGCCGGGCTGGAAGGCTGCGACCGAGGCCACGTTGAGAATCTGCCCACCGCCATGCAGCGCCATGGCGTTGCCAAGGGCGTGGCACATGCGGGTGAGGGCCAGGATGTTGACTTCGATCAGGTCTTGCTCGGTCATCCAGTCCTGGGCAAGGAACGGCCCGCTGGTGCCCATGCCGGCGCAGTTGACCAACAGGTCGATCTGCCGCTCGCCTTCTTCAAGTTCCAGCAGGAACCCGGACAAACGCAGGGGTTCGCCCAGGTCGCAGGCACGAAACAGCACCTCGACGCCGAAGCGCTGAGTCAATTCAATTGCAATGCTTTCCAACTGATCACGCTGGCGGGCCACCAGAATCAAGCTACGGCCGCGACGGGCCAGTGCTTCGGCCAAAGCCAGGCCGATGCCACTGGAGGCGCCGGTGATCAGAGCGTAACGGGTCATGCCTTTCTCCATCGCAACGCCGCCGAGCCTGTGACAGAGGCATCACAGGCGGCGGGGCGTTTCTTCACTGTTCTGGAGAGTCTACAGGTTCGGCTGCGTCCTCAGCACTTTGCACGCTTTCTTCTTCATCTACGGTGACGCTTTGATCGGTGGCGTCATCGGCGGTGATGGAGCTGCTTTCGTAGCTGCTGTCCATATTGGCTTCGAGTTGGTTCAGGTAGCCGTTCATGCCCAGCGTCACCACAATGGCGAGCATCACCGGAATAAACGCCAGCCACAGGGTCGCCAACACTTTGACTGCCGTGGAGTTGCGCGGCGGCGGCGGGCCATATTGGTTGGCGCCTGCATTGCCCGGCAATACCAGCAGCAAGATTGGGAAGATGCTGTTGACCACTGGCACAAGGTTGAGGAAGTACAGCCAGCCGGACCAGCCCAGGTCGTGCAGGCGTTGCACACCGATTTGCACGCTCACCCACACCAGTGCAACAAACAAGGCCAAGCCCAGCAGCACCCCGAGGATGGTGCCGGCAGTCGGCGAGGCGGTTGCCACGGCGAAGCTCGCGGTACTGATGATGCCACCGGCCACCAACAGCGCCAGGGTCAATACCAGCGTCCAGGCCAGATAACGCAAGCGGCCGATGCGACCGTGGATGGTGAACACTTTAAGGGTTGAGTATTCCTCGGTGTACTCACCCACGGCAGCACGCGGTGGTGCATAGGGCGAAGCCGCAGGGCGCGAGAAGTCTGCAGTGCTGGCGTCGGTTTCGTGGGTTTCGGCCAGGTTGAAGGTTACCGGCTGCTCGGCTTCGATACGGGCATCGATGCCGGCGTTTTTCAGCGCTGTAAGGTAGGTTTCGGCATCGGCACGGGAAAGGTCGCGCTTGAGTGCGACCGGGCGGCCGGTGAAAAGCTTTTCGATGGCTGCCACATCACTTTTGAACAGCTCGGCGAGGTTCAGCTTGGCGGTGGTGCTTTCGACACCCGGGAGCAGGGCTCCGTCAAACACAATCTTGAAACGGCTGTCGCTCATGCGGGCATCCTTGTCACTTGTTCAGGGAGGGGGTTTGCAGGCCTGCACACATGGGCAGGCCTGCTATTGAGTTTAACGGGGCCAGCGCAACTGCGCTGCCTTCTCGCGTGCCTTGCGGTATTCGGCATCCAGGCGGGCAATCAGTTCATCGACGCTGGGCAAATCATCAATCTGGCCGACACCTTGGCCGGCTGACCATACGGTTTTCCAGGCCTTGGCCTCATCGCTTAACGGCTTGAGCTTGGAGCCGAAGTTGACTTCGCCTTTGCCCTGCAGGGCGGCGAGGTCGAAACCGGCGTTTTCCAAACTCTGGCGCATGAAGCTTGCGGGTACGCCGGACACCGCAGGAGTGTGCACGATGTCGGCGGCGCGCGATGTGAGCAGCATCTCTTTATAAGCGTCCGGGGCGTGGCTTTCGGTGGTGCCGATAAAGCGCGTGCCGAAATACGCCAGGTCTGCGCCCAGCAGTTGGGCTGCGAGTATCTCATGACCATGGTTGAGGCAGCCGGCCAACAGCAGGGTTTTATCAAAGAACTGGCGAATCTCGGCGATCAGCGCGAACGGGCTCCAGGTACCGGCATGGCCACCGGCGCCCGCTGCCACGGCGATCAGGCCGTCAACACCGGCTTCTGCGGCTTTCTCGGCATGCCGGCGGGTGGTGACGTCGTGAAACACCAGGCCACCGTAGCTGTGGACCGCATCCACCAGCTCCTTGACCGCGCCCAGGCTGGTGATGACGATCGGCACCTTGTGCTCGACGCAGATCGCCAGGTCGGCCTCAAGCCTTGGGTTGCTGTTGTGCACGATCAGGTTGACGGCATAGGGCGCGGGGTTGTCCAGCTGTGCCAGGCCCGCTTCGATTTCCTCCAGCCAGGCCTTGAAACCGCTGCTTTCGCGCTGGTTAAGTGCCGGGAAACTCCCAACCACGCCATTGCGACAGCACGCCAGCACGAGTTGCGGGTTGGAAATCAGAAACATCGGCGCAGCCACCACGGGTAGGCGCAGACGTTGTTCGAGCGAAGCGGGCAGTGACATTGGAGGTTCCCCGAGTAATTGAAATTAGAACGGTTTGACCACGACCAAAATTACGATAGCCAGCAATATCAGAACCGGCACTTCATTGAACCAGCGATAAAAGACATGGCTGCGGGTATTTTCGCCACGGGCGAAACGTTTTACTTGGGCGCCGCACATATGGTGGTAGCCGATCAGCAGCACCACCAGGGTAAGTTTGGCGTGGATCCAGGCGCCGGATTGAAAAATGGCCGGGTTCAGGTAGATCAGCCAGCCGCCGAATATCAGGGTAGCGATCATTGCCGGACCCATGATGCCGCGGTACAGCTTGCGCTCCATGACGCTGAAGCGTTCTTTGCTGACGGTGTCCTCACTTTGCGCGTGGTAGACGAACAGGCGTGGCAGGTAAAACAGCCCGGCAAACCAGCAGACGATACTGACGATATGGAAGGCTTTGATCCATAGATAGAGCATTTCTAGTTATTCCCAGGTTCACGGTAACTGAAGATAGTAGTGGCTCATGCGCCTGTACGTCACGTTGACGGTTGTCGCAGGACGATACGGCCCCTATTATCGACGGCTTTCCAGTGGGTTCGTTGAGGGCAGGTTTATGGTCAAGGTCGGTATCGTCGGCGGCACGGGTTACACCGGTGTCGAATTGCTGCGTCTGTTGGCTCAGCATCCGCAAGCTGAGGTGGTGGTCATCACTTCCCGATCCGAGGCCGGGTTGGCCGTGGCCGATATGTACCCGAACCTGCGAGGCCACTATGACGGCCTGGCGTTCAGCGTGCCGGACATCAAGACCCTGGGCGCGTGCGATGTGGTGTTCTTCGCCACGCCTCACGGGGTTGCGCATGCACTGGCCGGCGAATTGCTGGCGGCGGGTACCAAGGTCATCGACCTGTCAGCCGACTTCCGCTTGCAGGACGCCGATGAGTGGGCCAAGTGGTACGGCCAGCCACACGGCGCGCCTGAGTTGCTGGAAGAGGCGGTGTACGGTCTGCCGGAAGTCAATCGTGAGCAAATCAAGCAAGCACGCCTGATTGCTGTGCCAGGTTGCTATCCGACCGCAACGCAGCTGGGGTTCCTGCCGTTGCTGGAAGCGGGTCTGGCCGACACTTCGCGCTTGATCGCCGACTGCAAGTCGGGTGTGAGTGGCGCCGGCCGTGGTGCAGCTGTAGGTTCGCTGTACTCCGAGACGTCGGAAAGCATGAAGGCCTACGCGGTTAAAGGGCATCGTCACTTGCCGGAAATTCGCCAGGGGCTGCGCCGCGCGGCCGGTAAAGACGTGGGCCTGACCTTCGTGCCGCACCTGACGCCGATGATTCGTGGCATTCACTCCACGCTCTACGCCACTGTTGTCGACCGTTCGGTAGACCTGCAGGCGCTGTTCGAAAAGCGTTATGCCAATGAACCGTTCGTCGATGTGATGCCGGCCGGCAGCCACCCGGAAACCCGTAGCGTGCGCGGTGCGAACGTATGTCGCATTGCCGTGCACCGTCCACAGGATGGCGATTTGGTGGTGGTGTTGTCGGTAATCGATAACCTGGTCAAGGGCGCGTCGGGCCAGGCGGTGCAGAACCTGAACATCCTCTTCGGCCTGGACGAGAAGCTGGGCCTGTCCCACGCGGGCATGCTGCCTTAAGGCGGTTTAGCGGTTAAGCAAAAGGCCCGTTGATCGGGCCTTTTGTGTTTTTAATGGCGGCAGCGCAGATTGATATACCGTAACAATAGTTGACCGCTTTTCTAGGAGAAGCGGATAATGCTCGCCATTACGCATATGGCGGCGCTACGCCGGGAGATTATCAGCATGAGCGTTGAATCCTTCACCCCCACGGCTTTGCAATTCACCCACGGTGCTGCGCACAAGGTGAAGAGCCTGGTCGATGAAGAGGGTAATGATCGCTTGAAGCTGCGCGTATTCGTTACGGGCGGCGGTTGTTCAGGGTTTCAGTACGGTTTTACCTTCGATGAAGATGTGGCCGACGATGACACCATCGTCGAGCGCGAGGGCGTCAGCCTGGTCGTGGACCCGATGAGCTTCCAATACCTGGCGGGTGCCGAGGTGGATTATCAGGAAGGTCTGGAAGGGTCGCGTTTCGTGATCAAGAACCCTAATGCCACCACGACCTGTGGTTGCGGGTCTTCGTTCTCGATCTGATCAGCAGCCTGATCTTCAGCAAATAAAAAAACGCCGCTTGGCTTTGATAGGCCAAGCGGCGTTTTGCTGCCTGCAGGTTTACGCTGGATAGATCGCGCCTAATACCCGAAGCCCACGCGCGCCAGTGACACTTGGGCGGTTGGCGGCGATGCCCTCAAGGCAGCAATGGGCCAGCCAGGCGAAGGCCATGGCTTCAACCCAATCGGGGTCCACGCCGTAAGTGGCGGTGCTGCTGACCTGAGTGGACGGCAACAACGCTGCCAAGCGCTTCATCAGCGTGGCGTTATGCGCGCCGCCGCCACAGACCAGCAGGGTTTCGGTGTCGGTTTGTGCGGATTGCAGGGACTCGACGATGGTCAGCGCGGTCAGTTCAAGCAGGGTCGCTTGCACATTCTCTGCCTGAAACGCTGGCAATCTGGCCAGGTGGTGTTGCAGCCATCCCAGGTTGAATACTTCGCGGCCAGTGCTTTTCGGGCCTTTGGTCAGGAAGAACGGGTCGCTGAGCAGAGCGTTGAGTAGTGCAGGCTCGACCTGGCCACCGGCCGCCCATTGGCCATCGCGATCAAAGTGCTCGCCCCGCTGATTGTGGATCCACGCATCCAGCAGCACGTTGCCCGGGCCGCAATCGAAGCCAGCTACGGGCTTGTCGGTCTCGATCAGGCTGAGATTGCTGAAGCCGCCGACATTCAGCACGGCGCGGTTGCCGGCACGTTCGCCGAACAAGGCTTCATGAAAGGCGGGCACCAAGGGGGCGCCTTGACCGCCGGCGGCCACATCGCGGCTGCGGAAATCACTGACGACGGTAATGCTCGTCAGCTCTGTGAGCAGGGCAGGGTTGCCGATTTGAACGGTAAAGCCTCGAGCGGGTTCATGGCGGATCGTCTGGCCGTGGCTGCCGATCGCGCGTATGTCCTGAGGCTTGAGGGCGTGTTGTTCCAGTAAGGCATGGATGCCTTTGGCCGCCAGTGTCACCCAGTGTTGCTGGGCGAGCGCCGAACGGGCGATCTCATCCGGGCCGCTGGCGCACAGGCTTAACAGCTCAGTGCGCAGATCGTCCGGCATGGGGATGTAGTGCGTGCCGATCAAGTTGATCGCCGGGTTCTGTTCGATCAGGGCGATATCCAGGCCATCAAGACTGGTCCCGGACATCACACCTATATAGAGCGGCATACCTTAGCGCTTCGCCGAGGCCAGCAGGGTGGAGCGCTCCTGGTCCATGCGTGCCATCAATGGCTGGCTTTGTTGCAGGAAGCGCGCGCGCTCGGCTTTGGCTATCGGGTCGGCCATTGGCAGCTTTTGGCCCAGTGGGTCGACGTGGACGCCGTTCACCTGGAACTCATAGTGCAAATGCGGGCCGGTGGACAGGCCGGTGGTGCCGATATAGCCGATAACCTGGCCCTGCTTCACGTTGCTGCCGGTCGAAACGCCTTTGGCGAACCCCTGCATGTGGCCATAGAGGGTACGGTAGGTATTGCCGTGCTGGATGATCACGGTATTGCCGTAGCCACCGCGGCGGCCGGCGAGCAACACTTTGCCATCACCGGCGGCCTTGATGGGCGTACCGCGAGGAGCGGCATAGTCGACGCCTTTGTGGGCGCGGATCTTGTTGAGGATCGGGTGCTTGCGGCCCATGGAGAAGCGCGAACTGATGCGGGCAAAGTCCACCGGCGTGCGGATGAAGGCTTTGCGCATGCTGTTGCCATCGGCGGTGTAGTAGCTGGTGTTGCCTTGTTTGTTGGTGTAGCGCACTGCGGTGTAGGTCTTGCCACGGTTGGTAAACCGCGCAGATAGAATCGCACCGGTCCCGACGACTTTGCCGTTGGCGACTTTCTGCTCGTAAATCACGTCAAATTCGTCACCCTGACGGATGTCCTGGGCGAAGTCGATGTCGTAGCCAAACACGCTGGCCATGTCCATGGTCATGCTGTGGGACAAGCCGGCACGCGCAGCCGACTGTGACAGCGAACTGTTGATGACGCCATGCACGTAGGCGGAGCGCGTCACCGGCTTGGTGGTGATGCGGTTGAACGCGAAGCCTTTGGTGCCTTTAGTCAGGGCAATGCTTTCTAGGTCGCTGACAGTGCTATGCAGGCTTTTGAGCTGACCGTCGGCAGCCAATTCGAATTCAAGCTTCTGGCCATGTTTGAGCTGGGTGAATTGTTTGGCTTGTTTATCGCTGGCCAACACCTCATTAACCGTAGCAGCGGGCAGACCAACCTTTTCAAACAGCGTTGAAAGGGTGTCGCCTTTGGCGACGGTCACTTCGCGGTGCAGCGGATTTTTTGGAGTGACTGGCGCAGGCGGCTCTTGAGTCGCCTGCCGGGTGTCTTCCGGGGTGGTTTCTATCTGTGCAAATGGAGATTCTGTCGGTGCGTTTGTGGCTTGTTGTGCGTCGGAAGCGTCTTGATCTTGTGTCAGTTGTTCAACTGGACTTTCCAGGTCAAGGCTCAGGGATGTTCGTTTGGCTTCTACGTCACTGGAAGGGAATACCAGGAGTGCCAGGCTGAGAAGGGCGGCGATACCACTTGCGGCGAGCAGGTGGGTCTTCGGGTAAAGCGGCGGCGCTTTAGACGGTTCTGTGGTCATAGGTAATTTTGACTTTGAAGATGAAATGGAAAAGATGAATGACATGATGAAGATGAAATAACTGTATAAAATATAACCAAATCATCTGTGGCGCAAGCTCGCGAACGCTGGGCTTGCTGAACGGTGTCCGTGCGCGGGACAAAACTTGTAATTAGTCCCTGATCTTGTATGGTTGGTTCCCTTTTGAATCTGAGCCTTGCGGGTCTGTTATGAAGTCGGTTGAAGAGCAGCTAGCGCTGATAAAACGTGGTGCGGAAGAACTGTTGGTCGAGGCCGAGCTGATCGAAAAGCTCAAGCGTGGCCAACCCCTGCGTATTAAGGCTGGCTTCGATCCGACCGCGCCGGATCTGCACCTGGGTCATACCGTGCTTATTAATAAGCTGCGCCAGTTCCAGGAGCTGGGGCATCAAGTCATCTTCCTTATAGGTGACTTCACCGGGATGATCGGTGATCCGAGCGGCAAAAGCGCAACGCGTCCGCCGCTGACCCGTGAGCAGGTTCTCGATAATGCCGAGACCTACAAGACTCAAGTGTTCAAGATTCTTGATCCGGCCAAGACCGAGGTGGCGTTCAACTCCACCTGGATGGATCAGATGGGGCCGGCCGACTTCATTCGCCTGACTTCCCAATACACAGTGGCACGCATGCTTGAGCGTGATGACTTCGATAAGCGTTATTCCACCAATCAGCCGATCGCGATTCACGAGTTCCTCTACCCGCTGGTGCAGGGCTATGACTCGGTGGCATTGCGCGCGGACGTCGAGCTGGGCGGCACTGACCAGAAGTTCAACCTGCTGATGGGGCGCGAGCTGCAGCGTGCGTATGGGCAAGAAGCTCAGTGCATTCTGACCATGCCGTTGCTGGAAGGGTTGGATGGCGTCAAGAAGATGTCCAAGTCCCTGGGTAACTACGTCGGTATCCAGGAAGCGCCGGGTGTGATGTACGGCAAGCTTGTGTCGATTCCTGATGCGCTGATGTGGCGTTATTTCGAGCTGTTGAGCTTCCGCTCAATGGATGAGATCAATGCGTTGCGCGCTGAAGTCGAGGCGGGTGCGAACCCTCGTGACGTGAAGATCAAGTTGGCGGAAGAGATCGTCGCGCGCTTCCATGGTGAAGAGGCTGCGGCCAGTGCTCACCGCGCGGCCGGTAACCGCATGAAGGATGGCGAGCTGCCGGATGATCTGCCAGAGATCGAATTGGCTGCGGCTGAGGCGATGCCGATTGCTGCTGTACTTAATAAGGCGGGCCTGGTTAAGAACTCCGCGGTCGCGCGCGACCTGTTGAGTTCCGGTGGTGTGCGTATAGATGGTGAGGTTGTCGATCGCACCTTTATCTACGAGCTGGGCGCTACCCACGTTTGTCAGGCTGGAAAGAAGGCATTTGCGCGTATTACGCTCAAAGCCGAATAAAACTGAAATGAGGGATTGACGGCGTTTTATATCTGTCTATAATTCGCCCCACTTCCGGCGCAGTCGAAACGGAAAACTCCTTGTTAAACAACGAGTTACGAAGTTTTCGGCAGCAAGTTGCTTCAGTTCATCGAAGCCAAAAGGAAGTTGAAAAAGAGGTGTTGACAGCAGCGTGTAACGCTGTAGAATTCGCCTCCCGCTAACGAGAGAT
>NZ_WKDB01000054.1:0-43878 GCF_021606215.1 Pseudomonas sp. PA-5-4B
TTCTTGACGACCATAGAGCATTGGAACCACCTGATCCCATCCCGAACTCAGTAGTGAAACGATGCATCGCCGATGGTAGTGTGGGGTTTCCCCATGTGAGAGTAGGTCATCGTCAAGATTAAATTCCGAAACCCCTGATTGCTAACGCAATCAGGGGTTTTGTTTTGGGCGCTCGAAAAGCGCCAACTTCAAAACCTCTACGCCTTGATCAGCTCAATCGGCATCATCCCGATCGCCATTCTCACACGCGCCCTGCACAAAGCTGGAAGGTCATGTGATTGATCGCACTTGCGTGATTAAGGCCTTTTGCAGCCCAAATCGGTCCGTGTCTGACAAAACAGCATGCCGTTGGGGAAATCGATGCAAAGTGTTTCTGCATTTTTGGTATGGTGCAGCACATTTTCACAAGGATTGATCTTTCAACCGCAGGACGCGGCGTCGAACTTCTTCAACGAGATGCTGTAGAAATGCCTGAACCGATACCGATCAAGGATCACGAAAAAGAAAACCGCCTGGTCAACAAGCGCTTGCTCGCCTGCGCACTCTTGGTGATTGGTATTACCTGCGCCCTGGTCGGGCGCATGTATTTCCTGCAGGTGGTGCAGTACGACTATCACTCGACGATTTCCGAGAACAACCGGGTCCACGTACTGCCGATCACGCCGACGCGCGGGCTGATTTATGACCGCAACGGCGTGGTGCTGGCCGACAACCGTCCCAGCTACAACCTGACCATCACTCGCGAGCGCACCACCGACCTCAAGGGCGAGCTGGACGCTATCGTCAGCCTGTTGCACTTACCCGCGGAAGACCGAGCAGTATTCGACAAGGCATTGAAACAAGCCCGCCATCCTTTTGTGCCGGTAACGCTGTTCTACGAATTGACCGAAGAGCAGATTGCCTTGCTGGCCGTTAACGAGTTCCGCTTGCCGGGCGTCGATGTTGAACCTCAGTTCGTGCGGCATTACCCGTTGGGCGCGCATTTTGCCCACTCGATTGGCTACGTTGGCCGAATCAACGAGAAAGAATCCAAGGCCCTCGACTCGGTGGAATACCGCGGTACCCAGTCCATCGGCAAGACCGGTATCGAGCGTTTCTACGAGTCCGAGCTGCACGGCCATGTCGGCTATGAAGAGGTCGAGACCAATGCCCAGGGCCGCGTGTTGCGCGTGCTCAAGCATACCGACCCGATCCCCGGCAAAAACATCGTGCTGAGCCTCGACGTCAAGCTCCAGGAAGCCGCGGAAGAGGCCTTGGGCGATCGCCGTGGTTCGGTGGTGGCCCTCGACCCGCAGACCGGCGAAGTGCTGGCCATGGTGAGTAAGCCGAGCTTTGACCCGAATCTGTTCGTCACCGGCATCAGTTTCAAGGAATATGCCGCGCTGCACGACTCCATCGACCGACCGCTGTTTAACCGCGTGCTACGCGGGCTTTACGCGCCTGGTTCGACCATCAAGCCGGAAGTGGCCATCGCCGGCCTCGACAGTGGCGTGGTGACCGCGCAAACCCGAGTGTTCGACCCCGGTTATTACCAACTGCCCGATTTTGACCACAAATACCGCAACTGGAACCACAGCGGTGACGGCTGGGTGGACATGGATGCGGCGATCATGCGCTCCAACGACACCTACTTTTACGACTTGGCCCACAAGCTGGGTATTGATCGCCTGCACGACTACCTGGCCGAGTTCGGCCTCGGTCAGAAAGTCTCTCTCGACATGTTCGAAGAATCAGCTGGCCTGATGCCTTCCCAGGCCTGGAAGCGTGCAACCCGTCGCCAACCCTGGTTCCCGGGCGAAACCGTGATCCTCGGCATTGGCCAGGGCTATATGCAGGTCACGCCATTGCAGTTGGCCCAGGCCACCGCGTTGATCGCCAACAAAGGTGTGTGGAACCGTCCGCACTTGGCCAAGACTATCAATGGCGTGCCGCCGGTGGACGAGAACCCAATGCCTAACGTAGTGCTCAAGGATCCGCATGATTGGGAGCAGGTCAACCACGGCATGCAGCTGGTGATGCATGACCCTCGCGGTATCGCCCGTGCAGCAGCGGCCGGTGCTCAGTACCGGATCGCCGGCAAGAGTGGTACTGCGCAGGTGGTGGCGATCAAGCAGGGTGAGCGCTATGACCGCAACAAGACGCTGGAACGGCATCGCGACAACGCCTTGTTCGTCGGTTTTGCTCCGGCCGAACATCCGAAAATCGTGATCTCGGTGATGATCGAAAACGGCGAGGCCGGTGGCCGCGTGGCGGGCCCGGTGGTGCGGCAGATCATGGACGCTTGGCTGCTTGACCAGGAAGGCCATCTCAAGCCGCAATATGCGACGCCGGCCAAGGCGCCCGGTGACCCGCACGTCTAGTCAAACCTTCCACTCATCCCAGTGCTCTACGCCTGCGTAAGCAAGCCAGGGCACATCATGGGCCGTCCAGATGTGCGAGGTGGGCCGCACGCCAGGGTCATCATCCAGTGTCGCCACCCGCACAATCACATGGGGCTGATGGCCACGCTCAGCCATCAGGTGTGACCCGCAGCGCGAACAGAAATGCCTGAGCTTGCCCGGTGAAGATTCAAACGACGACAGCAGCGCCTCACCCTGCATCCAGCGAAAGTGCTCGCGCATCACTCCGGCGGTGGCCACGAATGCGGCTGCGTGCACCTTGCGGCAACTGTCGCAATGGCAGTGGCTGATGGGCATGTCCAAGCTGTCGATTTGATAGCGCACGGCTTTGCAGAAGCAACTTCCATTCAGCGGGTCAGTCATACACGTATTGCCTGATTAAGGACGGGGACAATCATCATTGCTTACAACCTGAGGTTGCGCATTGTTTGTTGTCGCCTACTTTCAATGGAGGAGGTGACTTATGCACGTGTTAGATCGCATCGAACGAAAAGTCCTGCTCAACGTACCGCGCAAGCAGATCTGGGAAGCGCTCACCAATGCCGAGCAATTTGGCGAGTGGTTTGGCATCGCCCTCAAGGGTAAAACCTTTACCGCTGGAACAACCATCGAGGCGCCGATCACCTACCCAGGCTACGAACATGTGGTGTGGAAGGCGGAAATCGTGCGCATCCTGCCCCAAACCCTGTTCTCATTCAGATGGCACCCTTACGCTGTCGAGAAGGGCGTCGACTACGACCACGAAACACCGACCCTGGTAGAGTTCACCCTCGAAGACCGCGCGCCGGGCATCCTGCTGCGGGTGGTCGAATCCGGTTTTGACGCAGTGCCCGAACCCCGTCGCCAAAAAGCCTTCAGGATGAATTCCCGAGGCTGGGACGAGCAAATGGGTAACATCGAAAATTATCTGAACCAGGCCCACCGCGCCTGAGCCAGCGATGCGCAAATCCGCTGACTCATGTGGTTACAACGCGTTTAGAAATCCACCGTCGCCGAGAACTTGGCGACGCGCGGATCACCTTGGGTCAGATAACCGCCCAGCGCCGATTCCCAGTATTTAGTATTCGCCACGTTCTCCACCGTGGCACCCAGGCTCACATCACGCTGGGCCACCTTGAAGTTGTAGCGGGCGCCCACATCGAAGCGATTCCAGGCCGGCAGGCTGAGGTTGTTCGCCGCATCGGCGTACTGGCCGCCGGTACGCAGCATACGGCCGTTGACGCTCACGCCTTGCAGACCCGGCACATCCCAATCCACGCCGGCATTAAGTTGGAAGGACGGCACGCCAATGGCGCGGTTGCCGTCGTTGGCGCCGTTTGCCGTGCCGTTGACTTCGGTGTGGATGATGGTCGCGCCGCCCAGCAGGCGCAAGCCGCTGACGGGTTCGCCGAAGACGTTCAGCTCTACACCTTTGTTGACTTGCTCGCCTTCGAAGACAAAGGTCGCGGTGCCGTCCGCATTCAGTTGGGAAAAACCCTGGGTCGGCTGTTCGATTCGGTACACACCCAGCGTTGCGCCGTAGGCGCCCATGTCGAGCTTGACGCCAGCCTCGGTCTGTTTCGAGCGCGCGGGTGCAAAGGTCTGGTTGGCGTTGGTTACGATGGCGCTGCTGAAGGTGGAGGGAGCCGTCGGCCCTGACGCCAGGCCTTCGATGTGGTTGGCGTAGAGAGACACATTCTCCCATGGCTTGAACACCAGGCCATACACCGGCGTGGTGATGCCCTTGGCGTAGTTGGCGGTGCGTGTGCCGGTGCCGTAGGCGTAGCCCTGAACCACCAGCTCCTGGCGGCGCAGGCCGGCGGTGAACAGCAAACGGTCATCCATAAAGCCGAAGGTGTCCGACACCGCCGCGCTGCGGGCGAAGGTCTTGGCGGTGATGCCGGGGTCGTTCAGGTCGCTGCCGGAGGTGAAGCCGCCTTTGGCTGGAGCGGTCACATCGGCGGGGCTGTAAATATTGGTCGGCTGGCTGCCGGAGGCAAAGTCAAAGGCGTTGCGGGTCTGGGTCCAGATGCCGGTCAAGCCGAGGTTCAATTTGTGGCTGACAGCACCGGTCTGGAACTTGCCGTTCAGGCCGGCCATCAGGCTGGTGTTGTCTTCCTGATGCGCAATGTTCGAGCCGCTGACTGTGGCATTGCCCAGTGTGTCCCTCAGGGTCACCGACGAATAGCGGCCCAGCTCGTTGGTGTGCTTGGCGCCCCCGGCGATGTAGGCGGTCCAGTTATCGTTGAGGTCATACTCGCCGCGCAACATGCCGAAGGTGTCTTCCAGGCTGGTGGTGCCCCAGTTCGGCGCGTAGTTGGTGTCGGCCGACGGCGCATTCGGGATATGGGTCAGCCCGCTGCCAAGCAACACCGTGTTGCGTCCGCCATTGACCTGCTGCTTCTGATAAACAAAGTCGCCTGACACCCGCAGGGCATCGCTGCGATAGTCCAGGCCGACCGAAAACAGCTTCGAACGCTGGCTTTCGTCGTCGATGGCGGTGTCGCCTTCGCGCTGGGAAATATTCACCCGCGCGCCAAAACGGTTGTCTTCGCCGAAGCGCTGGCCGATGTCCAGGTGTTCACCCACCCGGCCGTCACTGCTGATGTCGGTGCTCAAACGGCGCAAAGGCACATCATCAGCGCGCTTGGGTTGCAGGTTGACGCCGCCGCCGATGCCGGAGCCGCTGGGTGTGACGCCGTTGATAAAGGCGTTGGGGCCTTTGAACACTTCAACCCGTTCCAGGGCGTCGGTGGACATGATCTGGCGCGGCAGGATGCCGTACAAACCGTTGAACGAAATATCGTCGCCGTTGAGCGGCAGGCCACGAATCACAAAGGCTTGAGCCTGGTTCGCATAGCCCGATGCCTGGCGCACGGACGAGTCATTGAGCAACACATCGCCGACGGTTTGCGCATGCTGCTCGCGGATCAACTTCTCGGTGTAGGAGGACATGCTGAACGGCGCGTCCATGATGTCCTGGTTGCCCAGCACACCTAATTGGCCGCCGCGCGCGACCTGGCCACCAGCGTAAACCGGCGGCAATGCATTCGGTGCAGGTGCGTCGGCGCTGATGTTGGTTGCACCCAATTCCAGTGTGTTGCCGTCTGGACGGTTGTTAGTTTCTGGGGCTGCCGCGTGAGCGGCAAGGCTCAGTGAGCAGCAAAGGGCAAGCAGGGCAGGGCGAAACGGTACAGAAATTTGGTTGCAGGTGGGCATGGTCGATCCGGACGGCGAACCGTCAATGTGAGGAAAAGGGCAACAACGTTGCGCTTCCTCACTGCGCGGATACGACTCCGGCGCGAATGATAGTAATTGTCATTAATGTTTCGCAACCGGTTTGTGAAATCGTTGTCCGCGCAGGCGCGAGCTGCCGACCAGCGGCGGCAAAGGTGCGTGCGGCGCACGCTTCTTCGGGCGCCTGGGCAAGGGCGATGGACCAGGCGCTGAGTACAAACGCAAAGGTAAATGCCATCGCCCATCGCGTTTGCCCGGATGCCGAGTAGAATCACGCCCTGAAAGCGATTCCTGAGGTGCGGTACGGTGGATTTACAGCAGGGTTTTGTCCTGACCCGGCATTGGCGCGACACGGCGGCGGGCACGGAGGTGAGTTTCTGGCTGGCCACCGACCAAGGCCCACGGTGCGTGCGCCTACCCGTGCAAACCTCGGTGATGTTTATTCCGCAAGCCCATCGCAAGCCGCTCGACTGGTTGCTCAAGGGCGAGCGCGAGATTGAACTGCGCCCGTTGCAATTGTGCGACTTCCATCATCGCCCTGTCCTTGGTCTCTACACCCGCCAGCACCGCCAGTTGATGGACCTGGAAAAGCGCCTGCGCGCCGCCGGTGTCGACGTCTACGAAGCCGACGTGCGCCCGCCCGAGCGTTACATGATGGAACGCTTCATCACCGCGCCCGTGTGGTTTGGCGGCACACCGGATGCCAGCGGCACCTTGCTTGAGGCGCAGATGAAACCCGCGCCTGACTACCGCCCGCCGCTCAAACTGGTGTCCCTGGACATCGAGACCACCGCCCAAGGCGATCTGTATTCCATTGCCCTGGAAGGCTGCGGCGAGCGCCAGGTGTACATGCTCGGCCCGCCAAACAAAGCCGATGCGGTGGACTTCAAACTCGACTACTGCGATACCCGCGCCCAACTGCTCGAGTGCCTCAACCAATGGCTGGCTACCCACGACCCCGATGCAATCATCGGCTGGAACCTGGTGCAGTTCGACCTGCGCGTGCTCCACGAACATGCCCAGCGCCTCAACGTGCCGCTGTTGCTCGGGCGTGGCGGCGAGGCCATGGCCTGGCGTGAACATGGCAGCCGCAACCACTACTTCGCCGCTGCCGCCGGGCGGCTGATTATCGATGGCATCGAAGCTTTGCGTTCGGCCACCTGGAGTTTCGAATCCTTCAGCCTGGAAAACGTCGCGCAAACCCTGCTCGGCGAAGGCAAGGACATCTCCACGCCGTACCAGCGCATGGACGAAATCAACCGCATGTTCGCCGAGGACAAGCCCGCATTGGCGCGCTACAACCTCAAGGACTGCGAGCTGGTCACGCGGATTTTCGCCAAGACCGAACTGCTCAAGTTCCTGCTCGAACGCGCCAGCGTCACCGGGCTGCCGGCCGACCGTAATGGCGGCTCCGTGGCGGCGTTCACGCACCTGTATATGCCGCTGATGCACCGCCAGGGCTTCGTCGCGCCGAACCTGGGCGACAAACCGCCCCAGGCCAGCCCCGGCGGGTTCGTGATGGACTCGCGTCCCGGCCTCTATGAATCGGTGCTGGTGCTGGACTACAAAAGCCTTTACCCGTCGATCATCCGCAGTTTTCTCATCGACCCGGTGGGCCTGATCGAAGGCCTCAAACATCCCGAGGACAGCGAATCGGTAGAGGGCTTTCGCGGTGCGCGTTTTTCCCGCACCCGGCATTGCCTGCCCTCGATTGTCGCGCGGGTTTCCGAAGGCCGCGAAGTGGCCAAGCGTGAACACAACGCGCCGTTGTCCCAAGCCCTTAAAATCATCATGAACGCGTTTTACGGCGTGCTTGGCTCCAGCGGTTGCCGCTTCTTCGACACGCGGCTGGCGTCCTCGATCACGATGCGTGGGCACCAGATCATGCGCCAGACCCGCGAGCTGGTCGAAGCCAAGGGTTATGACGTGATCTACGGCGACACCGACTCCACCTTCGTCTGGCTCGGCAGCGCGCATGCTGCGGAGGACGCCAGCCGCATCGGTCGGGAACTGGTGCAGCACGTCAACGAGTGGTGGCGCGCGCATCTGCACAACGAATTCGGCCTGCAAAGCGCCCTGGAACTGCAATACGAAACCCACTTCAGCCGCTTCCTCATGCCGACCATCCGCGGCGCTGAGGAGGGCAGCAAAAAGCGCTACGCCGGCTTGGTTGTACGCGCCGACGGCAGCGAAGAAATGGTCTACAAAGGCCTGGAAACCGTGCGCAGCGACTGGTCGCCGCTGGCCCGGCAATTCCAGCAGGAACTCTATCAGCGCATCTTCCATCGCCAGCCGTATCAAGACTACGTTCGCGACTATGTGCGGCGTACCTTGAGCGGCGAACTCGACGACTTGCTGATCTACCGCAAACGCCTGCGCCGCCCACTCGACGATTACGAGCGCAACGTGCCGCCGCATGTGCGCGCCGCACGCCTGGCGGATGAATATAACGACCGTCTGGGGCGCCCGCGCCAGTATCAGCGCGGCGGCTGGATCAGCTATGTGATCACGGTCAACGGCCCGCAGCCGCTGGAAGTACGCCAGGCGCCGATCGACTACGACCACTACGTCACCCGGCAATTGCAGCCGGTGGCCGATGCGATCCTGCCGTTCGTAAATGATGATTTCGGCACGCTGGTCGGCGGGCAAATGGGCTTGTTTTAAAACGCTTGCCTGTACGTGGGGCGAGCCTGCACTCTTGGCCGCTGACGACCACTCTCAGACGGCGCAGCTTCCATGACTCAGATCACGTTGACCGGCAGCACGGTCGAACTCCAGCCCCTGCAACGCGAACACAAAACCGCCTTGCTTGAAGCGGCCGCCGACGGCCAATTGTGGAACCTCAAGGTCACCAACGTGCCAGGTCCGGACACCATCGACACCTACATCGACACGGCCTTGGCCGGCCGCGACGCGGGCAGCGTGATCCCCTTCACCCTGGTGCGCGCAGGCACTGGCCAGGTGGTGGGCAGCACGCGGTTCTGGAAGGTCGATCGGGCCAATCGCAAGCTGGAAATCGGTCACACCTGGCTGGCCGAGTCCACGCAAAAAACCGGCATCAACACCGAAGCCAAGCTCTTGCTGCTGACCTACGCTTTTGAAGTGCTCGACTGTGTGCGGGTGCAGTTCACTACCGATGAACTCAACGAAAAATCCCGTGCCGCGATCCTGCGCCTTGGCGCCGTGCAAGAGGGCATTGTGCGCCACGAGCGCATCATGCCCGATGGGCGCAAGCGCAATTCGGTGCGGTTCAGCATCATCGATTCGGAATGGCTGCAGGTGAAGGCCAGCTTGCAGGCCAAACTGCAGCGATAAGGAGACAACCCCCATGTACACGCTCTACGGCATCGACGAATCCGGCTCCTGCATGATCGAAATCGCCCTGCAGCGTTGCGCGGTGGCATGGCGGCGCATCGACGCCAGCTCCTGGGAAGACGGCGAAGGCAGCGACGCCCTGGCCCGCATCAACCCACTCAAACAAATCCCCACGTTGGTGACGCCCGAGGGCCAGGTGCTGACCGAAAGCGCCGCGATCCTGATCCACCTGGGCCTGGAGTTTCCCGCCTCCGAGCTGCTCGCCGGCAACCGTGCGCAGATCCTGCGCGGGCTGGTATACATCGCCGCCAATTGCTATTCGGCGGTCGGCATCATCGACTACCCGCAACGCTGGCTCGGTAATGTGGATGACGCCGCACAGGCACAATTGATCAGCGGCACGCGCCGTTACCTGCACCAGGCCTGGGTGGTGTTTGCCGAGCAGTTTGCCGACCAGTTGTTCGCCCCCGGCAATGTGCCGAACGCGCTGGGCATTATGGCGGCCGCGGTGTCGCGTTGGGACGCGGCGCGGGAGGTGTTGAACAACCTCGCGCCAGGCTTTGCCCAGACGCTGGCGCGAGTGGATGCCGACCCGGTGGTGGCGCCGGTATTTGCGCGGCATTGGCCGCAATAGAACGCCTCGTAATGGTTCCGCAATCTGAAGAAACAATGACTGATAACCCCATTCGAGCCCTTGCGTGGCAGGCTTACTGACCTACGCTTCTTAACGAGGTGTAGGAATCATCCTTGAAATTGACTGTCGCAGACATGAAACTCAAGAACCCTGCATGGAATTCAAAGGAGGTGCGCATGCTCATCCGGTCGCTGACCCTGGCTACCTTGATGGCTTTTACGGGGCCGCTGTTGGCCGCTGATGATATCAACCCGCTCAAGCAGGACTTGGGCAAGGCTCGGCCGCTGGTGGTGGTGGAGCTCGATTCCGGCAACGACACTTTGGCGACCCTCAAGAAACAATTGGATGAGCCTGCTACCAAGCAGTCCTTTGAAGAGCGCAGCATGGTGTTCTACACCGTGAAGTTCGGCAGCATCGGTGCTGAAGGCGAAAAATTCGCCAAGGACCCCAAGGACAACAAGAAGCTCACGCCACCTGAAACCAACGCGCTGATCCGTGCCCTCAAGCTCGGCGCCGGCAGCGGTACAAAGGTGATCCTGATCGGCAAGGATGGCGAGAAGAAACTGGAGAAGACCGTACCGCCGGATCCCCTCGACCTGAAGGTGTTCTTCAGCACCATCGACCAGATGCCGATGGCCGAGAAAGAAGCAGCTGCTCCGGTTGTGCCAGAACCTGCGCCTGCGCCTGGCAAGAACGCTACCAAAGCGGGTAAGGCAGCCAAGCCGGCTGCGCCTCAACAGCTGGATGACTGAGTCCGTGCAGGAGCTGGCTTACCAGCTCCTGCGCAGGCCGTTGCGGTGGTGGTTCCAGTTCACTGTTTCCACGGCTTGAACCACCCAGCCAACCCTCCCAATACCAGGGCTGCCGTCACGGTACTCAAGCCCAGTTGCCAGCCATCGTTTTGCAGTGGATGCAAGATGACGGCTGCAAAACCCAGTAATACCGCACTCAGCCCCCATTGCAGCGGCCAGCCCAGTTGGCCAAGCAATTGCTGGCGTTGCATCAGCAGCAGGTTGGTGACGATAACCCCGCCCAATGCCGCCAAGGCGATACCCGGTAAACCCAGAAAGTACGGCAGCAGCACCAACAGCAAAGCGTTGACCCCGCTGCCCAGCAATTCGCAGCGCAAGGGCAGGCGCGTGTCGCCGCTGGCATAGGCATAGCGGGCGAGCATGGCGTTCCAGGCGCCGAACACCAGTGGCGTCGCGAACCAGGCCAGCAGCGCCGGCAGTGGGCCGTCGGCGCTTTGGGTGGGCATCAGCAGATGAATCAGCACCGGGCTGGCGCCGATCAGTCCGAGGGCGGCCGGCAGGCTGAGCAGGGTCGCAGCATCCAGGCCGCGACGCAGCAGGGCCAGGCGCTGTTGGCCTTGTTCGCCGCTCATCATGCCCAGCAGCACCTGGTTGAGGCTCATCAGGGCGATCAATGGCAGGTTGATCAACTTGCGGGCAAGGTTGACCCACGTGACGGCACCTTCTCCCAGGTAACTGGCGATCAAGCGTTCGAGCAGCGCCAGCCCCTGGCTGGCGACATTGCTGGCCAACAATGGCCCGATGCGCCCCAACAGTTCGCGGCCCGCCAGCTTGTCGCCAGTGACTTGCCATGGCCGCCAGCCGAAAGACCAGACCGGCGCCAGCAGCGGCAGGCACATCAACACACTGCCGGCAAAAAAGCTCATGGCCAGTTCGCCGCTGTCGCTTGCGCTGCCACGGATAAACAGGTACAGCACCGGTGGCAGATTGAACAGTAAAGAGCCCAGGCCCGGCAGCACAAAACGTTGGCGTGCCTGCAAGGGAATACTGAACAACCCATGCATCACCAGGCCCGGCGCACAGGCCGCCAGCCAACGCAAGTTAGCGGCGGCTTCGGCATGGGCCTCGGCGTCCAGGCCGGGGCCGATCAGGCGCACCCACAGCGGCGCGCCCAGCGCCAGTACGGCAAACAGGGCCAGGCCCACGCCCAGCAGGCGAGGGGAAAGACTGGCCAGCCAGGCTTGCTGGCGTTGTGGGTCGCGTTGTTGATAAAGGGGCAGGGCAGCCGCCGCAAGCAAGCCGGCGGCCAGGGTCATGCGCAACGCTTCGGGCAAAAACACCGCCACCAGAAACCCGTCGCTGCGACTGCCCGCGCCCCAGGCCGCCACCAGCAGCCATTCGCGGGCAAAACCGGCGACCAGCCCGGCGAGGGTCGCGACGGTCAGCCAGAGCGTGCTGCCGAACATCAGTGGAACAGGGTGAACAGGCCCTTGCCACCCACCTTATAGTTCAGATCATGGCAGCGTTCGCCCATGATTTTGGCCCCGGAACCGCCAATGATTTTGTAGGGGGCCACAGCCTTGGCCACCACGGTATTGGCGCTGATCACCGAGCCATGCCCCAGGTGCGTGCCGTAGCCGATCAACGCCCGGCTGCCGATCCACACATAGTCGTCGATGTAGATCGGCCCGGAAATCGACCAGAACTCCGGAGCCTGCAAGTCATGACTGCCGGCGATGATCAGCACGTGGGAAGCGATCGCCACGTGGTTGCCGATCACCAGCCCGGCGCGGGCGTCCACCTGGCAATGCCAGGCGATCACCGTATCGTCACCGACTCTCAAGTTGTGGATGCCCAATACTTCGGTGTTACGCCACAAGCTTGTGCCCTTGCCGATCTTCGCGCCGCCCAGGCGCAGCCAGGCAATGCGCACATGGTGGCTGGGGATCTTGTTGATCAAAATGTTGTAGGCCATGTCCCAGGCGTTGCGCCAGCGATCCTTGATAGTTGCCCAGTTTTTGCCATAGCGCGGAAGTAGCTTGCCCGGCAGGTCCTGTTTCATACGACGGAACAAAAGGCGGGCCACCGGGTGCTCAAGGGCGGGTTCCAGGTCGATGGAGTTTATCCAGAAGCGCTTGTTGTCGCCTTCGCCCTCTTCAAACACCACGTCGTTGGCCAGGCACCAGTCCAGCGCCTCTTCCAGGTCCGGCAGGCTCACGCCTATTTCAGCGGCCAGTGTGGGGAGGCGGTCGCGCAAATCGGTGGAGTGAATCATCCGGTGCTTCATGGTTGGTTATCCTTTGGCGCAATAGCAGCAACAGGGGCGGTAATGGAGGGGCGCAGACGCACCTGTTGCAGGCTCATGCCCATCAACAGCCAGAACAGCGCGATCAGTACAAAGGTGAAGCTGAAATAGTGGTCGAAAATCCCCGTCAACAGCGCTGCCATCACGCCGCAGATACACCCCAGCCACAGGGCGTTGTCGGCGGTGACCTTGCGCACCTGGCCCAGGGGCCGCACTTCCCGCCACCACAACACAGTGACGGTGATAAACAACAGCATCCCCGGAATGCCGACCTTGTAGATGAAGTTCAGCCACAGGTTGGAGATGCCCAGCAGGTTGGTGCCGGGTACGGGTGGGTCTATCTTGAAGCCGATCCCCAGGGGATATGTCGACATGGCCTCGGGGAATCTTGCGTACTCGTCGAAGCGGATTTCGGTACTGGCATTGGTGGACGAGAAGATGGTCAGCAAGCGCTCCTGCAACGGCGGATAGAACATCACCAGCGCAACCCCAAACGCCACGCCGATACCGATGATGCGCCCGCTGTTAGGCACGCGCTTATAGGTCAGCCAGATCAGCACCAGCGCCAGGGCCACGATGGCGCCACGGGAAATACTCAGCAGCAGGCCGGCGCAACCCAGCACCGCCACCGCCAGGCCCAGCGCCCGGCGCCAGCCGCTGCGGGTCCAGCCGTAGAACAGCGCCAGGGGGATAAACAGCACCAGCACGCCACCCGTCAGGTTAGGGTGCACCCAGGGCGAGGCCATGCGCGTGTAGTTGGCGGAAAAAATATCCTTCACCGCTTCCGGGTGGGCGTACTTGAGGTCGGTGAGCACCTCGATCATCGACATGGCGTTGCGCGTCTTCAGAAACATGAAAATCGACAGCAACAGCATCGCCAGGTTGCCCAGCAGCAGGGCGACCACCACCTTGTCGCGGTCGGCGTCGGTGCGCAGCAGCAACGGCACGATAAACAGCAACGACAGGTTCATCAGCCAGCGTACCCAGTTCACCGGCCCGTTGCCTTCGGCATGGATGATGACCATGCCCCAGATAAACGGAATAGTGCTGAACAGCATCAGCCACATCAGCGCGCGCTCGGTCGGACGCCACAGGATCAAGCCGCGGGTCTTGCCGATAAACGATTGCCAGAACACCCCGACCCAGGTCAGCCCCAACACCGCTTCGCTGATGGTGGTGCGGATCCCCAGTTCCAACGTGGTGTAGGGAATGCTGGTGGCCAACACCGCGAAAATCAGCAAGCCCCACAGGGGAAAGCGGATCAGGGTCAAGGCCACACCCGCGCCGGCCACGACCAGCAAGGTCTTGATCGGCGACAGGGCCAACAGCAAAATGCCGAAGACCAGGCCCAGGAGCAGGCTGATGAATTTTCCTGGCAGCATTAGCGGTCCAATTCCTTGAGCAAAGTATCCAGGCGCGAGCGATAGGCCGGTTCGGCAAATTGCCGGGCCCAGGCGCGCTGCGTTTCGGCGTCTGCCGTGTTGCCTGCGGTTGCCATTTGCTGCATGACGTTCTGCAATTGCCTGGCATCGTGTGGGTCGAAGCGCGGGGCGCCGGGCGGCGCGACTTCATCCAGGGCGGAACCGCGTGCCACCGCCACCGGCGTGCCCACACTCAAGGCTTCCACCACCGGCAGGCCAAAGCCCTCGGCATAAGACGGCTGCCATAGGCAGTCGGTATGACGGTAAAGGGCTTGCAGTTGGCCGTCGGATAAACCGCTGCACCAGTGCAGGCCCGGCAGTTCGCCAAGGGCGGACGGTACATCGCTGGCGTGGCCCACCAGTACCAGGTCCGGCACCTCAGGGTTCGCCGTACGGCAGGCCTGCCATTGGCGCAGGAAAAATGCCATGTTCTTGCGCGGCTCCCGTGTGCCCACCACCAACCAGTAACGCGCCGGCAGGTTGTCTGGCTGCGGTTCTGGCGCTGCATTCAATTCGGGCACCAGGTTGTTCAACACCCGGAACTTGGCCCGGGCCCAGGGGAATACGCGGGCGGCTTCGTTGCAGGAAAACTGCGAAGGGCACCACACCCGGTCAGCCTGCCACACCGACCAGGCAATCGAGGCACCGTCGATCAAGCGATAGGCCAGGGCCTTGAGCCTGGAGCGATGGAAGTTACGCTGAGTCAGCTGAAACAGGTCATGCAGCACCAGGACATAACGGGTGCCGGCGGGTTTGCGGCACAGCGGCAAGCCCATATTGGCCGTGGCGATGTGCAGGTCGATCTGTTGCTCATGCAAGGATCTGGGCAAAAATTTTCGCTCAAACCGCAAGCGTACCTGCGGCCGTTGCAGGCCATCCAGCGGGCTGGCCCACGGTGGGCATATGGCGGTCTGGCGTTGCGGGTGGTCCAGGGGCGCCTCAGTGAACAGCAGCACCTCAGTGTTGTCCCGCGCGCGCAGGGCATCTTCCAGCGCCAGGACCTGGCGGGCGATGCCCGACGAGGGCGCAACCGTGGCGGGGCGATAGTCCAGGGCTACGCGCATGGCTGAAATTCCTTAGAGTCGATCAAGGTGTTGTAGATGTGCTCCAGTTCGTCACCGGCCACCGCCCAGTCGTGGTACTGCCGCGCATACTCGCGTGCCGCATCGGCCAGTTGCCGGGCCAGCAGCGGCTGATCGAGCAGGCGCACGATGGCGTCGGTCAGAGCCTCGGCGCTTTCGCCCGCCAGGTAATGCGCCTGTGGTTGCACCGCCAACCCGGAAACACCCTGGGCCGTGCTGACCAGCGGCAAGCCGGCGGCCATTGCCTCCAACACCTTGAGCTTGGAGCCGCCGCCATGGCGCAACGCGGCGACAAAACCGGCGCAGCGCCGTTGCAGAGCGCACAGATCAGGAACAAACCCCAGCCACTCGACACGTTCATCCGGCCAACGGTCGCGCCAGTGTTCGGGCAAGCCGTAACCGGCCACCGCCAGGCGCGCGTTCGGACACTGCAGCCAGACCCGGGGGAATATCTCCTCAAGCAACCACTGCACAGCGTCCAGGTTCGGTGCGTATTCGTAATTGCCGACAAACAACAAACGCTGGCTCTGCGCATCGGCACTGACCTGGGCGAAGGCACGGCTGTCGACGCCATTGACCACCACGCTTACCGGCGTTGCAGTCAACGGCCGCATGGCCTGGGCGTCCGCCTCGGTCACCGCAATCACATGGGCGGCGGCATCGAAGGCCTTGCGCTCCCATTGCCGGCAGCGCCATTGGTCGTACTGCACGAACGGCGCGGCCCACTTGGGGAAACGGTCATAAGTGGCGCCGCCCAGGCTTGATTCCAGGTTGTGCTCGGTCAGCACAAACTCGCGCTTGCGCTGCTGCAAGGTGCGCAGAAACGGTTGCAGGCTGTAGCTGTGTTCCACTTGAATCACGTCCCAGCGCTCGTTCAACAGTTGCGCAAATTGGGCTTGCAACGGTGCCGACAGGCCATTGACCGTGGTCAGCAACGGCCACGGTGCGAATACGCCCGCGAGCAGGGTCATCGGGTGTTTCAGTGGCCGGCGCGGCACCACGATCAGGCGCTCGAGCAAGGGTTCAAGGGCTGCGTGCGCCGCGTCATCGGCCGGTGTCTTCGATTGCGCCAGCAGCGTGATGCGATGCCCGCGCTCACTCAAGGTGCGCAGCAAATGATACTGCCGGGTCTTGCCGCCGCTGGTGGTCGGCCACGGCAGGTAGGGCACAATCCATAGGATTCTCATGTACAGCTCTCCATGCCCGGGGCTACCACACCAGTATCTGCAAACTCGGCTTCACCACTGGGCGAATACCGTTGTCGTCGCTCAGGGTTTGCCGGGCTCCGGTCAGCGGGTCCAGCAGTTCTGCGCGTTTAATATCCGGCAGGCTGATGCTGCTGCCTTCGGCACTCCAGTACATCAACAGGTGTTTTCCGTCAGGCCGTGTCCAGGCCACGCTGTAGAAACTGTCCGGCACGTCCTTGAGTTGTGGCGTGGTGCCGGGTTTAAGAGAGGGACCGGTGATCTCAAGGAAGCGGGCGAGGGCGGTGTACACCGGCTTGGGTTCGCCGTCCAGGTTCAGCAGGCCGTAATGCTGGTCGCGTGGCGAGGCGCGTTGGTCGAGGTCGGACAGCGCGAACAGGAAAATCTTCTGATAGTCCTGGGACGCCATCAACGCCAGACGGCGCAAGGTGTAGTCGGCCTGCCCGTCGATACCGATCAGGTCCTGCATCTCTTTGGGGCCGGCATAGCTGGACCAGCCCCACTCGGTAGCCCATACGTTCTTGATCCCGGCGCCGTGCAGCATGGTATTGAGTTGATCACCGCGCAGCAGCACTTCGTTCTTGCCCGGTTCATCGGTTTCCGGGGTCATCGAATAAGGGTGATAGGCCGCGACCATGCCCAGGTTTTGCACGCCCAGCGCGCCGAGCGCTTCGAACATCAGGGTTTTGCCACGCGGCGGCATTTGGCTGTAGTACGCCATGCCGCCCATGACCTGCAGTTTGCCGGGCGCGGCAATATTCAACGCCTGGTGACTGGCCAATAACAATTGCCCGTACTCCTTGGCGTTGACTTCGGGGCGCCAGTTGTTCGGCAGGTTCTGCTCGTTCCATACCTGCCAGGCATCAATATTGGGGTAGCGCTTGGCCAGGAGTGCCAGGCGCAGCGCATAGATTTCGGGGTCCCGCGGGCGATACTGGTCCTGGAACTTCGCGCCCTTGGGGGCGGTGGTGATAAAGGGCGCCGAACCGACCAGGTAAAACACCGAGCGGATTTTTTCAGCGCTCAGGGTGCGGTCCAGTTCATCGAAGGTGCTGAGTTGATAACCGTCTTCTGTGGGCTCCAGGCGATCCCAGTGCAGGTCGACCCGCACCCATTGCAATCCAAGTTTCTTGTATTGCGTGATCTGCTGGCGGTACTGCTCGGGCGTGAACCACAGAAAGTGCGCGTTCACGCCGAGGAAGTCCTTCCATACCACACTGCGCTCCGGGGCCAGGTTCACCGGCTGCGCATCGACTTTTTCACTCGACAGCAGGGCGCCACCCACGGCGATTGCCAGCACCAGCGGCAGATAGCGCCACATCGGGCGAACAGATGAAATATTCATCGCAACGGCTCCTCACAAGCATCCCGAAATAGTTCGGCAAAACGTCGGGCCGTGGTGGCCCACTGGCGTTGGTGGCCGATTTCCGCTGCCCGGGTAGCCCATTGCCGGGCCTGCTGCGGGTCGAGGATCAAGCGGTTCAAGGCGTTGCTCAAGGAATCGATATCGCCCTGCTGATAGGTGATGCCATTGCCGCCGGCCACCTCTTCAGCAAAGGCACGCGCATTGGAGGTGATCACCCCGCGCCCGCAGGCATTGGCCCATGACAGCGCGCCACTGGTGCCACGCATCTGTCCCAGGAAACCGAGTTTTTTCGATTCGCGGTAGGGCAGCACCATCACATGGTGCGCCTGGATCGTAGCGGCGATCTGCGCTGATGGCAGGTCCAACTGCCAGTCCACCACATCCTCCAGGTGCAGCGCGATGATCTGTTGGCGCAGGCCGTCGAGGTAGTTGCCGGCCGGGTCAAAGGTCATTTCCGGGGCGGTGCCGCCGGCCAGGGTCAGGCGCACCTGGCCTCGGCATTGCGGGTGGGTGGCCAGTGACTGGGCCAGGGCCTGGAGCAGGTCCTCAATGCCCTTGCCGCGATAGATAAAGCCGAAATACAACAGACGCAACGGCGCAAGTGGCGGCAAGTCCTGGGCCGCGATGGGTAGGTTGCCGTGAGCAATCACCGCCACTTGCTGCGGACGCAGGCCCATGCGTTGGCGCAGGCAGTCGCCTCCCAGGTGGGTGAGGGTGATCAGCCGGCGCATCCCTTTGGCCAGGCGTCGTTCTTCGTGCAAGGTCAGCGGGTCGGCCAGCAGTGCCGCCGCCTGGGGCAACGGGTGGGGCAGGCGTTCGAGCAGGGTCAAGGGGAAAAACAGCTTGGCCCGGCGCCAGATCAAGCGCTCCGGGTCATGCACCGTAGCGGTCAACGGCAGTTGTGGTTGTGCCCGACGCAGGTAATCAAGCGCCTGGAACTCACCGAAGCGCCCACCTCCCAGTTCGGCATGGACCAGATCCACACCGTGCCAGTCAAAGGCTTGCAAGCGCCGCAACTGTTCAGCCAGGTCCTGGCAACCCGCGAGGGGGGTCACCACTTCAAGGCCCAGTTCGATCAACGCGTTGCGCAAATGCGCGGCGTAATCGGCGATCCCGGTCTGCTCCGGCGGCAGAGGTGCCAGCAATGCAATACGCATCAGGCCGCACCGCGCCAGCTGTTGATCCGCGCCAGGACCTTGGCCGGTACTTCGAAGCGGCGGCGGTTGAGGATCATGCCGTCGACTTTGCCGAACGCGGTGGTCAGCAGCGACACCGCGTTTTCGATGGTCGGTACGGTACTGGTGCGGGCTTCGATCACCAGCACGATCTGGTCGGCACGGCGCAGCGTCAGGAAGGCCTGCGGGTTGGATGACAAGGCCGAGGCATCCAGCAACAGCACTTCACCCGCCGTGGGCGCGTTCGCCCCGTCGACCGAGACGCGATGGCCACGTTCTTCCAGCAGGCGCTTGAGCTGCTCGATGATAAACGTCACACCCTCGCCATGCCGCGCCGAGGTCAGGCCCAGGGCAAAGCCTTCACTGGCGATGCGCTCCAGGGGCAGCAGGCTGTACAAGCGATAGAGGCTGGCGGTGACGGCGGCCGGCGTGGCGTCTTGCACGTCGGGGATGCTGCTCCACAACGGCACCTGGAACATCTCCTGCAAGCGTGTGCCATCGTGGATGCGTTGGTCCAGCAGGTACAGCACATAAATGGTCAAGAAGCCCACGGCCACGCCGGCGGGAATGGCGAACAACAGAATCAGCAGGCTTTTGGGAAACACACGTGACGGGTTCAGGGTGGCGTGTTCGATCAGGGCGATGTTGCTGATCTGGCTGTTGTCCAGTTCATGATCGATTCGCGCCTGTTCAAGGTTGTCCGAGTACAACGCGTAGCTTTTTTCGGCGGCGCGCAGTTGTTGGCTCAGCTTGTTGAGTTCCGGCTCATCGGTCATCGCCTTGTCACGCTGGTCGCGCAGCTCGGCGAGGGTTTTGTCGTAGTTCTCGATTTCGCCGGCCAGTTTGCGCTCTTGTAATTGGGCGTCGATCACTTGCTGCTTGATGTTGATCACCAGGCTGTTGGGCGCGGTGTTTTGCGAGCGTTCCAGGCGCGTGGCTTCCTGAGCGCTGAGGGCTTCGATGTCGCGAATATTCTGCTCGATCTGATTGACCTGCGGCGTGCCCGGCAGGTAGGTGCGCAACAGGCGTGCGCGTTCCACTTGCAGCGCATTGAGCTGGCGCTTGAGGTCCAGTTGGGTGGGGTTGAGGCTGGTTTCGCGCATCGTCACCACGTCTGCCGGCTGGCTCTTGATCTGCTGGCTGGCGTTGGCCAGGAGGCTGCGAATGCCCGAGATCTGGTTTTGCGCGCTGACCTTGGCGTCGGTGACACGGTCGATCTGGCTGGTGAGGTTCTTCAGGCGCGCATCGACACTGATCGAATCGATCTGCTTCAAACGGACTTGCAGTTGGTCCTTCAGGCTCTGGATATTTTCCGCCACCTTGGCGCGTTCGGTTTCATAGAAGGTATGCAGGCTCTTGCGCCCGAGAATCCGCGCACGTTCCTCAAGGTAGGCGTTGACCCATTCTTCGACGACTTTTTGCGCCACCGCCGGGTCGTCCCAGGTAAAGGAAATCTCGATCACCGAAGAGCCTGGCTCGTGAGCGGCTTTGAAGTTCTTCTCCAGCGAGGTCGCCAGGCGCTCCAGCGGGCTTTGTTTCTCGGCAAGGCCTACGAACTGCAGCACGCTGCGCACGCCGTTGACGACTTCGCCAACGCCCTTCTTGACGTAGAACTTGGTGACCTTCCAGAAGCCCTGCGGCGGCTCGGAGGTCATCGCCATATAGCGCTCGGCAACGATATGCACGATGGGCCGGCCCGTGAGCATTTTTTCTTCGTCGACAATCGGGTCGTGCTGGGTGCTCGGGGCAATCAGCGTCTGGCGGTTGGCGGCTTCGATCGGCAAGGTGGTGTTGTCCCGCCCCGGCTTGACCAGCAAGCGCGCGTCGGACTCGTAGCGAGCCGGCAGCAGGAAGGCACCCAGCACCGCGACGACGATCGTGGTGATCACTGCCAGTTTGAATTCGCGGCGGTAGATGAAAAACAGCCGCAGCAGGTCGCGAAGAGAGCGGATTTCGATCACAGGATCACTCCATTGCATATGGGGTTTACGAAAAACGGGAACGCTTGGTTCGAGTGATACGACGCCCGCTTCATAATCCTTGGCCTGTGTTGATGGTTGGGTTGTTGTAGATGGTGTTGCCGCTGTTTTTCACGTCGCTCTTGTTCAGGTCGTAATTCAAGCCAATGCCAATCCCCTTGTTGATCGGAAACAGCTTGGTGAAGTACATATCCACGGCCTCCACCGTCGCGCCGATGCCCGACTGCGGCACGAAGATCAAGTCGCCGCGCTGCAACGCCACCCGCGGGTGATTGGGGTTGGTCAACATGCTTTCCAGGCTGATGAAGTACGTCCTGTACTTGCCATCGGGCCCGGTGCGCAGCAAGGCCACGTTGGAGGCATCCGCCGAGGGCAATACACCACCGGAACTGAGCAGCGCCTGCTCGACGCTGACGTTGCCGGCCAAGTCGAAAAACGCCGGGTTGGACACCGCACCGCCGATAAACACCTTGTTGCTCGGCGCGCTGGCGATGTTCACCGTCACCGCCGGTTCGCGGTAGATGCGCTTGTACTTCTCGGTGATTTCCTTGCCCAGGTCTTCGGGCGTGCGCAAGGCGGCCTTGACCCGGCCAATATTGGGCACCGAGATCACGCCGTCGGGGCGCACGACGAATACGGTCATGTCATCGGCCGCCGCCGGCTCCTGGGCATCGCGCACGATCCGCAGCGAGTCGCCGGTCTGGATCAGCACCTGCGGCGGTGGCAGGTCGGCCAGGGTCAGCGCCGCTTGATGGCCGGCCTTGAGCGTATTGTTGTCAGGAAGCGGCACCCGCGCGGGGGTCGAACAGCCCGCCAGCCAGATTGAGGCACTCAAGAGGCTGAGCAGGGTAAGACGGGAACGTCGGTTGGTAGTCTTCATGACGGCTCAAGTCCAGTAGGTGGAAAACATGCCCAGGCGCCGTTTAAGCGCGTTGGGCAAGTGGCGTTCAAGGTGGCCGAGGCGATAACCCAGCAATTTAAAGGCGCTGCGCACCACCACTTCCGGCGCGCGGTGCAGCGCGTTGGCCTCGCGCAATGCGCGCAGTTCGGCCAGCACATAACGTTTACCTTCGCCGCCGGCGTCGCCGAACGCCTGGCGAATCCACGCCTCGCGGCCGTAGAACACACCGATATCGAAGTAGCGCTTGAACTCGTCCAGCAAGCGGTAATCATGGGAGTGATACACCTGCGCGCTGGCGGCGTAGCGCACCTGGTAGCCGGCCAGCAACATGCGTGCGGCGACGTAGGCGTCTTCGCTGCCAATCACATCCTGGGGAAAACCACCCACCGCCTGCAGGGCGCTGCGCCGGTACACCGAAAACGAGTCGGAGCTGAAGCAGGTCTTGATCCCTAGCTGCGGTGCATCGGCCAGGCTTTTGCTGCGGCTGGCCGCCGGGTAATTGAAGTGCCGCGACTGTGCCCCCAGCACCCCTGCACCGGGGTGCGGCAGTTGCCGGCCGTAGGCCACGCCATTGAGCGGCTCCCGTTGCAATTCGGCGATCAGGTTGGCGAAGGTCTCGGCCGTGGCGGGGATCGCGTCCTGGGTCATGACGATCAAAGCGTCGCCGCCCACCTGTTCACTGGCCCAGCGCCGGGTGCCGCCGTGGTTGAAGTCGCGGGCATCAATCACCTCCACACGCGCGCCAAACTCGCGAAAGCGCGCCACGGTGTCATCGCTCGATGCGCTGTCGACCACCAGCATCTCGTCCGGTTGCAAGGTCTGCATGCGCAGCGCTGGCAGCAGGTGGTCCAGATGGCTGGCCGCGTTGCGGGTGGGGATGATCAGGGACGTGCGCATCAGGGTTTCACTTCCACCGGAGCGCGGCCGTAGATGTCGTCATAACGCACGATGTCGTCTTCGCCCAGGTACTCACCGCTCTGTACCTCGATCATCACCAGGTCGATGATGCCGGGGTTGGTCAGGCGGTGTTTGTGGCCGGCGGGAATGTAGGTGGACTCGTTCATGTTGAGCAGGATCTCGCGCTCGCCATTGGTGATCATCGCTGCGCCGCTGACCACTACCCAATGCTCGCTGCGGTGATGGTGCATTTGCAGGGACAGCGAGCCTTTGGGCTTGACCACAATGCGCTTGATTTTGAAGCGCGTGCTTTCTTCCAGCACCGTGTAGGTGCCCCACGGGCGGGTGACCGTGCGATGCAGGCTGAACGCCGGGTGATTCTGGCGCTTGAGTTCGGCGACGATATAGCGCACGTCCTGGCTGCGGTGGGCGTCGGCGATCAACAGTGCGTCCGGGGTGTCGACGATGATCAGGTCGCGTACGCCCACTGCACCGAGTACCCGCTTGGGCGAGTCGATGTAGCAGTTATGCACGTCGTGCAGGATCGCCTCGCCATTGATCTGGTTGCCATTGTCATCACTGGGGGTGAGTTGGCGCAGCGCTTCCCAGGAGCCGATATCGCTCCAGCCAATGTTGCAGGGCACGACCGCGACCTTTGCGGATTTTTCCATCAGGGCCACGTCGATGGAGATGTCCGGCGCGGTACTGAAACCTTCCGGGCTCAGTTCACGCTGGCGACTGCTGCTGTTCTGCAGGCTCTGGCTGTGCTCGAGTGCGGCCTTGGCAGCGTCCAGGACTGCCGGGGCGTGGCTGGCCAATTCTTCCAACAGGCTGGCAGCCTTGAAGCAGAACATGCCGGCATTCCACAGGTGCTTGCCGCCGTCCAAATAGCCTTGGGCGGTGGCCAGGTCGGGCTTCTCGACAAAGCGCCGGACCTGAAACCCGGCCCCTAACGCTGCGCCTTGTTCGATATAGCCAAAGCCGGTTTCGGCACGGTCAGGCTGAATGCCGAAGGTCACCAGGTAACCGGCCTCGGCCAGTGCGCGGGCTTTTTCTACCGCTTGGGCGAAGGCCGCTTCATCAAGGATCAGGTGGTCGGCGGGCATCACCAGCAACTGCGCTTCAGCGCCGAAATGCTCCTGCACATGCAAGGCGGCCACGGCGATGGCGGCGGCGGTGTTACGTCCAAACGGCTCCAGCAGCAGCTCGAGGGCCAATCGCTGGGTGTTCACCGCGCGGTAGTCGTCGAGGGTGCGAAACAGCAGGTCGCGGTTGGTTACCGTCAGGATGCTCTCCACCCCTGGCAAGTGGCTGGCGCGCAGGAAGGTCTTTTGCAGCAGGCTCTGGTCGTCGCGCATGCGCATGAAGGGTTTGGGCATGTTCTGCCGCGAAACCGGCCACAGCCGCGTGCCCGAACCACCGGAGATGATGCACGGGATCAATCCGTTAAGAGGGTTCATCAATAGACTTCCTTGGTGGAAAGGACGGCCGGAACCGTCATGAAAACGATGTACAGATCCAGCCACACCGACCATTTGGCGATGTATTCCAGGTCGTATTCGACTCGCTTCTGGATTTTGAACAGGGTGTCGGTCTCGCCACGGTAGCCATTGATCTGTGCCCAGCCGGTGATGCCTGGCTTGACCCGGTGGCGTGAGCTGTATTCGCTGACCGCTTGCTCGAACGGAACCCCGGCGGCCTTGGTGGCCGTGGCGTGAGGGCGCGGGCCGACCATCGACATATTGCCCAGCAGCACGTTGAACAGTTGTGGCAGCTCATCGATGCTGGTCTTGCGAATGATCCTGCCTACCCGGGTGATGCGCGGGTCCTGGCGTGTGGTCTGGTTCTCGGCGTTCAGGTCGGTCTGTTCGACGTACATCGAGCGGAACTTGAACACCC
Organism: Pseudomonas sp. PA-5-4B; assembly: GCF_021606215.1. Taxonomy (NCBI): domain Bacteria; kingdom Pseudomonadati; phylum Pseudomonadota; class Gammaproteobacteria; order Pseudomonadales; family Pseudomonadaceae; genus Pseudomonas; species Pseudomonas sp. PA-5-4B. The sequence continues at coordinate 24,547 of NZ_WKDB01000054.1, forward strand.
GGATCAGGTTGTCGTTGTAGCCAAAGCGCTTCTGGCGAAACAGCACCGGGCCCTTGGAATCGAGCTTGATCGCGATGGCCGTCGCCAGCATCACCGGTGACAGCAACAACAGGCCGATGCTGGCCAGCAGCAGGTCTTCGCAACGCTTGATAAAGGGCGACCAGCCGCGCAGCGGCAACTGCGAGGTATTGAACATCAGGATGCCGCCCACATCGGTGATGCGGTTATGCCCATAACGCAAGGCAGCCATGTCGGGCACCAGCATGACGTTCACCGACATCTGCCGCAGGCGCTTGACCAGCCCGTTGATACGCTGCTCTGCGGCCCAGGGCAGGGTGATCATGACCTGGCTGACCTGTTCGGAGCGGATCAGCTTTTCCAGGTCGCGGGTATTGCCCAGCAAGGGCAGGCGGCTCAATTCCTTGGGAATGCGCTCGGTACGGTCGTCGATAAAGCCGATCAGGCCGGAACGGATATCGCTGTTGCGTGACAGGTGTTCAGCCACATGCACCGCCGTCTCGGTAAAGCCCAGGATCACCGTACGTTGCAAGAACTTGCCGTTCTTCATCAAATGGCGATACAGGCGCAGCATCAATATCCGCTCCACGCCAAACAGCACCAGGCTCATGGAGAACCAGGCCGTCAGGTTGCGTGGGCTCAACTGTGGGAACAGCAGCAGGATCTGGTACATGAACAGCAAGATGCAAAACGCCGAGACCCAGGCCACCAGCATCACGCGAAAACGCAGGCGATTGCTGAACAGATCCTCGGAGTACACCCCCAGGGCCTGGAACAGAATGATGGTCAAGAGCGCAAAGAATACCAGCAGGCCCAGGTAGTGGTTGCGCATGTGCTCGGCGACAGGTTCCGGGTAGAACAACAGGATAATTGCCGGCACCACAGCAGTGAGGCCGTGGATCAGTTTGACGAAGACGACAAAAAACTCAACGAAACCGGGACGAGTCAAAAACAGGCTATCGACCGACGATTTACCGCGCATAGATCAGATCCTCAATACACCACCAGAACGTTCCTGTTCGTTTTGCTCATCCATAAGGCAGGTTTGCTTTACAAGTGGTGCAAATCGAACAACTGCAGTTGCTGGGTAATACGTAATGCCTGTTCAGACGCAGGAATTTACGGAATGATGGCTAAATAGTGGCTTCCTTGAGGTTCCGTGTCAATGTTTTGGCTTTTTTTCGCCGTCGCCCTCAATGGCTCTCATGAGACCCATGGTATGACGATTTATTGACATTGGAGGCCGTGTTTTCAGAAAAATCGAGAATCGATGATGGCTTTTTGGAGTGTAGGAACAAACGTGGGGATTTGCCTGCCAGCGAAAAAAGCTTTTTTTGACAGAAGCAGGGCGGGGGAAGGGGGGTTGTCGAACCAGAGCCGGCTTGCCGGCTCTGGTGCAAGGACTGGTGATGTTTAGAAGTTGCCTTTGAGGCTCAGCGTGAGGTTGCGCGGCTCTCCATAAAGATTACCCCAGCCTGAGGTACCCACGGTCTGGTAGTAGTTTTTATCGAACAGGTTGTTGCCGTTGAGCGCCACCGTCCAGGTGTCGTCCACCTGATACGCAATGCGCGCATTCCACAACGCATACCCGGCCTGCTCCAGTTTGATGGTTTGCAGGCGGTAGTTACTGCTCTGGGCGTTGACCCCTGCGCCAACTGTCCATTTTGACAGTGCACCGTCCAACTGGTAGTCGCCCCATAAACGCAGCATATGCCGGGGTACGTAGGTGTTGGACACCGCGCCTTCGGCTGCGCTGTCGATGTTCTTCAGGTTTTTGGTTTGCGTGTAGGTGTAGCCGCCAAACACTTGCAGACGTTCAAGCAATTCGCCGCTCAGCTCGGCCTCGACCCCTTGGGCGCGAACTTTGCCAGTGTCGGTGTAGCAGTAGCCGTCGGAGGAACTGCCGCAGCGGGTGATGAAATCGGTTTGGGCGGCGTTTTTTTCGATGGCGCGAAACAGCGCCAGGGAACTGTTAAGGCGCCCGTCAAACCATTCGCCCTTGATACCCAGCTCATAATTCTCACCCATTTTCGGCTTGAGGGCCGAACCGCTGACCGTGGCGTAGGAGCTTTGTGGCTGGAAGATATCGGCGTAGCTGGCGTACACCGAAAGGTTGTCATTGAGGTCGTAGATCAGCGCGGCAAACGGCGTGACCACCCCGGTTTCCTTGGTGCGCGCATCCTGGTCGGCCCACTCGCCCCAGGCCAGGTTCAAGGACTCACGGCGGTTTTCATACCAACTGACGCGACTGCCGAGAACCAGCATCAACGGTTCGGCCAGGCGCAGGCGCAAGGTGGCGTAGGCGCCGTATTGGGTGGCGGTTTCCTTGACCGTACCGCCCCGGTACATATTCGGCCAGAAGGTGTCGTTGGCCGGCTCCGGGAAGTGGTGGTCGGGTTGATAGATGCTCTGGCGAGTCGGCAGATTCCGGATCGCGTAGACGTCGTCCTGAGTGCCACGGCTGCCGTTGGCGCCGATGATCAGTTCATGCGCCAGGCCGAAGGCTTCGAACTTGCCGTCCAGGTAGGCGTCGAGGCCGAAGTCCTTGTGATCGTAGTTCATCAGCGCGGCGTAGGAATTGGCAGTGGGCGCGGGATCACCATAGGCGATAGTGCCTTCGCTGGCGGCGTACTTGGTGTCTTGCAGGTTGCGGCTATGCACGGCGGCGACCTTGAGTTGCCAGTCGTCGTTGAAGTGGTGGGTGAGGTCGGCGAAGAAGGTGGCGCGCTGGCTTTGCCAGTCGTTCCAGGATTGGCCAAGGCAGGTGGAGCGGCTCAATTTGGCGCTCTTGCCATCCTTGTAACGCGGTAGACCGCCCCAGCACGGGCTGGCGTCGATGTCTTCGTAGCTGGCGCCCAGCCCCAGGGTGGTGTCGGGGTTGAGGTCGACATCCAGCGCGGCGTAGAAGGCCTGGTCCTTGCGTTTGGAAATATCCATGTAGGAACCGCGATCCTGCTGGCTGAATGCCGCGCGGCCGCGCACGGTGCCGCTGTCATTCAAGGGGCCGCCGGTGTCGACGTCGGCCCGGTAGTTGTCCCAGGTGCCAGCGGCCAGCGACAGGCTGGAGGTCGGCTTGGCCTGGGGGCGTTTACGCACAAAATTGACGGCACCACTGGCGGTACCGGCACCCTTGAGCATGCCGGCTGCGCCCTTGAGCACTTCCACGCGGTCGTAGATCGCCATGTTGGCGCTGAAACTGTCGGCCTGTACGTAGTCTTTGCCCATGTCCAGCGGTACGCCGTCGTACTGGTATTGGCCGAGCATCTTGAAGCCACGGGAATAGAAATATTTACCGCCCATGGGGGATGCGTAGGCGGTGATTCCCGGGGTGTGTTCCATCACGTCTTCGATGGTGGTGAGGTTCTGGTCGTCCATCAATTGGCGGGTCATCACACTGACCGATTGCGGTGTTTCCCGCAGGCTGTGTTGACCTTTACCGATGGTGACTGCGCCCGTGGTGTAGGAACCGCTGCCATCGGTGGTGGCACCCAGACGCTCGCCGGTGACGGTGGTGGCGCCCAGGTTCAGCGCGCCGGTCTCGGCGATGTGTGGCAATAGCAGCCAAGTGCTTGCGCCTTGACGTTGTGCCTGCAAGCCGTGGCCACGCAAGAGTTCGCCCAAGGCTTGCTCGCGCTCATAGCGCCCGTTCAAGCCTGGGCTCGACTTGTTGGCGACGCTGGTAGCGTCGTAGGACAGGCTGATGCCGGCCTGGCGGGCGAACTGGTCCAGCACGTTGGCCAGCGCACCTGGGGCAATCTGCCAATCGCGTGCCTGGGTGTCGTTGGCGAGTGTTTCGGCCATCACGGCCAGCGGCAGGGCGCCGCCGCTCAGGCAGGCGCCCAGCAGGGCGGCCTGCACCGCGCGCTTGAGGGGGGAACGTTGGGAAGGGAACGCTTGCATGACCGCGGGATGCTCCTTTAAGGAAGTGAACAGAACCGGCCTGTTGATCGGCCTTTCCTTACAGGTCGAGCGGCAATGAGAAATAACCTCATTTATTTTTTATGCACTAAGCGCGGGACGTAACCGTCACCCAATAACGGCTGCGATAGGTGACGTTGACCGCCAGCGACTGCGCCACCAGGTTGAGCACCTGGTCGGTGTCATCCAACTGGTAAGTGCCCGATACGTGCAACCCGGCCACGGCCTCGCTGCAGCGCACCAAACCGTTGCGGTAGCGGCTCAGCTCGGCGAGGAAATCATCCAGGCGCATGTTGTGGGCGCTGATCACGCCGTCGCTCCAGGCCCAGGGATCCAGGCCGTTGGCGATCGGTGGGCGCAGGTGGGTGCGGTCGAACAGCACCTGTTCGCCGGGGTTGATCAGTTGGCGCGCGCTGCTGTCGTGCAGGTCGGCATACACCGCCACGCTGCCTTGTTGCACGGCGAGCAACGTGCCTTGGCCTTCTTCGCGCACCAGAAAGCGCGTGCCGAGGGCACGCAGGTAGCCGTCACGGGTTTGCACCCAGAACGGTCGACTGTCGGCGCCGGTGTTGATCAGCATTTCACCCTGGCGCAGGTGGACCCGGCGCCGTTCGGTACTGAGCGCAACATCGATCGCACTGGCGCTGTTGAGCTGGATATGGCTGCCATCGTTGAGCGTCACCCAGCGTCGCTCGCCAGTGGCGGTGCGGTAGTCGGCCATCAGCACGGGCAGGGGTGTGTAGTCGCGCCCGAGCCAGGCGAGGCCGGCGGCGCCGGCAAACAGGCCCAGCACCTTCAAGGTGTCACGGCGGCTGATGCGTTGGCGTGCGCCGTTGAGGGCATGGCGCCCGGCACCGGCGGGCACGTGGCTGAACTCATCGCTCATGGTGGCCACCCGTTGCCACACCCGTTGGTGCTCGGGGCTGCTCTGCAGCCACTGTTCGAACGCAGCAGTGCTGACGTCATCGGCGATGTTGAAACGCAGCCGGATCATCCACTGGATGGCCTGGTCGACCAGGCGCGGGTCAAAGTTCGGCATAACGTAACCGGTAGCAGGCATGCAGGGCTTTGGCCAGGTCGCGCTCAACCGTGGCCTTGGACACGCCCAAACGCAGGGCAATTTGTGCGCAGGTCAGGCCGTCCAGTTGCGCCAGCAAAAACGCTTCGCGCACCCGTGGCTTGAGCTGGTCGAGCAAGCGGTCGATGCGCTCCAGGCTGTCAAGGATCAACAGGCGGGTTTCTTCCGACGGCACATCCACTTGCGGGAAGTGCGCCAGGCTTTCAAGGTAGGCGCGCTCCAGCTCGCGGCGCCGGTACTGGTCGATCATCAGGCTGCGCGCAATGCTGCTCAGGTAGGCGCGCGGTTGTTGCAAGGTCTGTTGTTTGCGCGCGTGGAGCAGCCGCACAAAGGTTTCCTGCGCCAGGTCAGCGGCATGTTCACGACAGCCCGTGCGCCGGCTCAACCAGCCGCGCAACCAGGAAGAATGGGCATGGTAGAGCTGGCCGATAGCGGCAGAGTCCAGAGGATGGTCGCTCAACAGGGTCATCCTGACGCAGGGTATTATTGATAATGTTTCGCATTCTAATCGTTGGTTGTGGCAATGAGCAATCACCCGACATGACCGTTGGCGAAGAATGTATCCAGCACAATTTTTTGTTGCCGCACGGCGCGCCGTTTAATCTGCAGGCTTTCTCTGGTGGAGGGCTTGAGCATGATCGACCTTGCAACCCTTGCGGTGTTTTCCGGCGCTGTTTTGCTGTTGCTGCTGTCGCCGGGGCCGAACATGGCATTTGTGATCAGCCATGGCGTGAGTTATGGCTGGCGCGGTGGCGTGGCTTCAAGCCTGGGGATCTGCGTGGCGGATTTGCTGTTGACCGCCTTGACGGCCAGTGGGGTCACCGCCTTGGTCGCCAGTTGGCCGCCGGCGTTTGATTTGATTCGTTACGCCGGGGTGATCTACCTGCTGTGGCTGGTGTTCAAGACCTTGCAAAAAAACACCGGCCTGGACATGAGCCAGGTCCGGCGCGTGCGTTTACGGCATGTGTTTGTGCAGGCCATGCTCAACAGTCTGCTCAACCCTAAGGCGTTGCTGTTTTTCATGGTGTTTCTGCCCCAATTCGTCAGGCCCGAGGCCGGCCCCATTGCGGTGCAGCTGTGGGTGCTGGGCGGCGTTCTGACCCTGATCGCCGGGGTTTTCCACGCCTTGCTGGGCATTTTTGGCGGGGCGATCAGCCGAGTGTTTGCGGGCAGCAGCCACAGCGCCAGGCTGCAGAAATGGGGCCTGGCGACCGTGCTGACGCTATTGGCGGCGCGGTTGGCGTTTATGTCCCGGCCTGCCTGACCCACCGCCATTACAGCACTACCGCCACAGAATTTGCTGCGCAGGTGCCATCAGCCCAGCCGCGCCGCCGCCCGCGCCACAATTTCACCGCGCACCCGACGCGATTCCGCCGTGCGCTTGTGGGCTTCTTCCAGCACATGTTCAGGCGCGGTGCTCGGGCTGCCCGCGTCAAACGGCGGTGCCGGCGCGTATTCGATCTGCAGTTGCACAAGCTGTGCGGCGGCTTCGCTGTACAGCTCGGCGGCCAGGGTCAACGCAAAATCGATCCCCGCAGTAATCCCGCCACCGGTGAACAGGTTGCCGTCACGCACCACGCGCGCTTGCACCGGGATGGCGCCCAGCGGGGCGAGCAGGTCGTGGTAAGCCCAATGGGTGGTGGCTTTACGGCCGCGCAGCAAACCGGCCGCACCGAGCACCAGTGAGCCGGTGCATACCGAGGTCACGTAGCGGGCGGTCTGCGCCTGGGCTTTGAGGAAGTCGAGTGTTTGCGGGTCTTCCATCAAGGCACCGACGCCGGAGCCGCCGGGCACGCACAGCACATCCAGGCGCGGGCAGTCGGCATACGTCATGGTCGGAGTGAACACCAGTCCGGTGCTGGAGGTGATCGGTGCCAGGTCTTTCCACACCAGATGCAGCTTCACATCCGGCAGCGACCCCAGCACGTCATAGGGGCCGGTAAGGTCAAGCTGCTGGATACCGGGGAACAACAGAAAACCGATCTGCAAGGTCATGAATCAAGCTCCGATAAAGGGGTGGACGGCTTCACTGTAGAGGCCTAGGCTTTGGCGAATACGCCATTGAGCCCACAAATCACGCCAATCATGACCCGGATCATCCACGTTCTCGCTTTTGAAAATGCCCAAGTGCTCGACGTGACCGGGCCGTTGCAGGTGTTCGCCTCAACCAATGACCTGGCGCGCCAGCGCGGCCTGCCGTTGCCTTACGCGGTTTCGGTGGTCGCCGCGCAGGATGCGCCGGTGATGACCTCCGCCGGCCTGGCGTTGGTGGCCGAGCCGCTGCCCGCGCTGGATACACCCTGCGACACATTGGTGATCGCAGGCGGTTGGGGCGTGTATGGCGCTGCCGAAGACCCCGCGTTGGTGCAGTGGGTGCGCGAAAAGGCCAGGCACACGCGGCGCATGACGTCGGTGTGCACCGGGGCTTTTTTGCTCGCCGCCAGCGGCTTGCTCGACGGCTGCCGCGTGGCCACCCACTGGACGCGCTGTGAAGAGCTGGCGCGCAAGTTTCCCGCGCTGACGGTGGAGTCCAACCCGATCTTTATCCAGCAAGGTGCGGTGTGGACCTCCGCCGGTGTCACCGCCGGCATCGACCTGTGCCTGGCCCTGGTGGAAGAAGACCTGGGCCGCGCCGTCGCCCTTGAAGTGGCGCGGCATTTGGTGGTGTTCCTCAAGCGTCCGGGCGGGCAATCGCAATTCAGCGCGACGTTATCGCTGCAAAAGGGCGACAGCCGTTTTGCCGACTTGCACGCCTGGATGGCCGAAAACCTTACCCTGGATTTGAACATCGCCACGTTGGCCGCCCAGGCTGGCATGAGCGAGCGCAGTTTTGTGCGCCACTACCGCACCGAAACCGGCCAAACCCCGGCACGCGCCGTCGAACTGATCCGCGTGGAAACGGCGCGGCGGCAGTTGGCCGACAGCACGGCGTCAATCAAACGCATTGCCGTGCAGTGCGGGTTCGGCTGCGAAGAAACCTTGCGCCGCAGCTTTCTGCGCGCGTTATCGGTGACGCCCCAGGCTTACCGCGAACGCTTTTCGCCGGTGTCGTGAGCGAGCAGTTCAAACAGCGCCTCAAGGGTCACCTGCGGCGCTTCCTGGAACACATTGTGGCCAACGCCCGGCAACACCTGGCGCCGATACTCGCCGCTGAAGCACGCCACATCGTCGTCCTCGACCGGGGCCGGGCCGACGCCATCATCGGCACCGCACAGCGAAATGCTCGGCACCGAGATCGGCGGTTGCAGCGCCAGTGCCTGTTCGATGGCTTCCAACGCCGGGTCGCCGGGGGCGTACATGAAGCGATGGCGATAGGAGTGAATGACCACCTCGACAAAATCCGGGTTATCAAATGACGGCGCGGTCTTGGCGTAGAGGCTCGGCCCTTCGGCCCAGGTCGGCGACCACAGCTTCCACAGCAGCTCGCACAGCTCGCGGCGATTGGCAGTCAAACCGTCCACACCGCGCTGGGTGTGAAAGTAAAACTGATACCACAAGCGATGCTCTGTCTCGGGCGCACCCGGCTTGAGTGAGTTGGCGATGTCCTGAATGTTATAGCCATCTCCCGTCACCAACCCACGTACGCGCTCGGGCCACAGCGCGGCGACGATACACGCGGCGCGGCCACCCCAGTCATATCCCGCCAAAGTGGCTTGCGGGATGTGAAGGGCATCCATGAAGTCCAGCAAATCCTTGGCCAACGCCGCCTGTTGGCCGGAGCGCATGACCTGCTCATTGATAAACCGCGTCGGGCCATAGCCGCGCAGGTAAGGCACCAGCACGCGGTAGCCACGCTCGGCCAGCACCGGCGCGATGTCATCGTAGCCACGCGGGTCGTAGGGGAAACCGTGCAGCAGGATAATCGGCGCGCCGCCTTCGGGGCCGTGGGCTTCATAGGCCACGTCGAGCATGGAGGTGCGCACGTAGAGCAGCTGGGCGAGTGGGTTCATGGTGTAAATACCAAATGATTGATCGAACGATAGATACCTGTAGCGAGCGAGCTTGCTCGCCACAGGTCAGGGTCAGGCCAACGTTGCTGGAACTCTAGCTCAAGCCGATGACGGTGCATTGCACGCTTGAAGTCAGTTGCCTGACTTGTCTAGCCCGTCGGTTGCGGTGCGCCAGTCTGGGACGTGAATGAGGATGGAAATGATGGGATTCAACCGAACACCACCTGTTGCCAGTGGGTTTCGCTGATGATTGCGATGGGAACGCCGCTGTTTCGCAACGCCACTGCTTTCTTGATTTTCGTACCGTAGGAACTGTGGAGCCACTGCTCATTGCCAATGCTGCCCACCACCAGGAAATGGACTTTTTTACTAACAGAGTTTCCGATCACGCCTCCTCGTTCGAGTACGAGCGACTCGCAGTCTTTGCGAGGGCCGTATGCCATGACTCCTGTAAACAGGAAAACCCTGCCCTGCCAATCGAGCTCAGGAACCGGGTCGTTCAACGGCAGGCTGCTAACGCCTGTCGTGCGCTGAGGTGCCCCAATTGGAAGGCCCGAGAATTGATGCAGCATTTCCAATAGCTCGTTCGACTCATCTTCATCCAGCACACTGTCGCTCAGCATATTGGCGAGACGTTGATAAAGAATGTTAACGACCGGATCTTCAAGTTGTATCAGATGGGTCTCTATCCAAGTTTTGAGAAACTCGGCTTCCCTTTGGTTGATTTTGCCATCAGCCGTCAAGCCAGCGGTAATCCCGACCAATGCATCGGCAGAGCGTCGGTCAATACGTGCCTGGTGAAAGAAAATGCTTCGCTCGAATTCCTTATGAAGATCCATGCGTCCTGCTCCTTAACCTTCAGATTCCGTGGTCTGATTGATGTACTTCGCTTTGTCGGGCGTGAACGTAACCATTATGTGAGTACGCGAGCACGTTTTAGGGACCTCCTGCTCAGGATCAATATCCAGTTGCCAGTGCCCGACCAACCTCCCAACATTTGATCAAGCCTTTATCGTAGCTTTCCCACGTTTCGCTGCAGCTCAATATAGGTCGGATCGGTGTGCTTACATCTCTTTCTAGGCACAGGATCATATTCATTCCTTGAATATCAGGGCGCGTTAAGTGGCATCGGTATCGTTATAGGCCTCTCAGTGGTCGTCTATACACTCTTGCGCCAATAACCCCAGCACCCTCAGGTCATGCCGCTGGCCATTCCAGAACCCTGCGTCTCGTAATGTGCCTTCGGTTTTAAAACCCAGGCGTTTCAATAGCGCTACAGAAGCAGTGTTCTGCGGGTGCACCAAGGCTTCGACGCGATGCAACTGCATATGCTCAAAGCCCCAATCGAGCATGGCCTGCAAGGCTTCGTTCATCAAGCCCTGCCCACGAGCAGCAGGTGCCAGCTCGCAGGACAACGCGCAACTGTTCCAGACGCGGTTCCACTTGAACAGGCCGCAGCTGCCGATCAATTTGCCTTGGTGTTCAAGGCCCCAACGTGTGCCTGGGTTTGGGTGGGTGCGCCACTGGGCGAACGTTTCGATCAGGGCTTCGGCCTGGGGGAGGTCAGTCATCGGGTCGACGCCGAACCAGCGCATGCTCGCGGCATCCGCGTGGATGGCGAACAGCGCGGGGGCGTCGCTCACTTGCAGTTCTCGCAGGTGCAGGCGCGGGGTAGCGAGGGCAGGAAATCCGCTCATGGCGCTAGTGTCGCGAAAACCGGCTCGCGATCAATGATTTTGGCAAAAGCATGCCACCCCACATCTACCTCCAAGTTTTCCGAGCAGTCTAACGACGGGACTGCCCATTGTGCACAGCCCACCTCAGGGTTGCCACACGGTCTTTTCCCCACTGAGCTTACGGTCCAAAAACGTCGCCGCGCTGATCAATGCCAAGTGGCTCAGCGCCTGGGGCGTATTGCCCAGGTGACGGGCCTGGCTGTCGAACTCTTCGGCGTACAGGCCCAGCGGGTTGGCGTAGCGCAGCAGTTGTTCGAATTCCAGGTGGGCTTTCTCCACTTGGCCGGCGCGGGCCAGGCATTCGACATACCAGAATGAGCAGGCAGTAAAGGCGCCTTCGGTGCCTTGCAGGCCGTCGATCTGGCTGTCATCGTTGCGGTAGCGATAGACCATGCCGTCACGCACCAGGCTTTTCTGGATTGCTTCCAGGGTCGACAGCCAGCGCGGGTCGGTGGCCGCGACGAAGCGCACCAGCGGCATCAGCAGCATCGAGCCATCCAGTGCGGTGCTGCCGATATGTTGCACAAAGTGCCCGCGCTCTTCGTTCCAGAAATTGCTCCAGATATCGGCGTAGATGGCCTGACGGGTCTGGTCCCAGCGTGCGAATGGGGCCGGCAGCGAGCGTTTTGAGGCCAGGCGGATTGCGCGGTCCAGCGCCACCCAGCACATCAGCCGCGAATGCAGGAAGTGATGCTGCTCGCCGCGCATCTCCCAGATCCCGACATCTTTCTGGTTCCAGATTTCGCAGACCTGGTCGGCCACTTCCACCGTGTGTTTCCAGCCTTCGTGGGAAATCGCCTCGCCATATTTGTTAACCAGGTACACCGCGTCCATCAGCTCGCCGTAGATATCCAACTGGATCTGGTCGAACGCCTCATTGCCGACGCGCACCGGCTTGGCGCCGCCGTGCCCGGTCAAGTGATCGAGTGTGGTTTCCGGCAGCTCCTGGCGCCCATCAATGCCGTAGAGGATATTGATTTTGGTCGGCTTGCCGCAGCAATCGCTGACTCGGCCTTTGAGCCAGCGCATGTAGCTGTTGGCTTCCTCGACAAAGCCCAGGCGCATAAACGCGTAAACGGTGAACGAGGCGTCGCGGATCCAGGTGTAGCGGTAATCCCAGTTGCGTTCGCCGCCGGGTGATTCCGGCAGGCCGAAGGTGGCGGCAGCGATGATTGCGCCGTGTTTGCGTGAGGTCAAAAGCTTCAAGGCCAATGCCGAGCGGTTGACCATTTCACGCCAGCGCCCACGGTAATTGGATTGCGCGATCCAGCCGCGCCAGAACTTCAGAGTGCGTTCCAGGTACAGGTCGGTGCAGTCATTGGTGACGCGTGGGTCGTCGGCGCCACCGAGGACAAATTCGGCGCCTTCCTCCTGGCTCAGGCTAAAGCTTGCGACTGCAGCGTGGTCTTCGAGGTTCAGCGGATGGCTACCGACCAGGCGCAGGGCGGGCTGGCCGTCAGCCGTAAACAGCACGCCATCGTTGTCGGTCGTCGCCTGGGTTTGTGCGCGGGAATAGTCATGGCGCACGGCGCAGCGCAGGTGAAGGGTGGCTTTGCCGCTGACCACACGCACGCGGCGAATCAACAGCGGCAGGTCGTCGACGTCTTCGCCAACGGTCAGCAGGTCAGTGATTTCCACCACGGCTTCATCGCTCAGCCAGCGGGTTTGCAGCACGTTGGTGTCGGGCAGGTAGATTTGCTCGCGGCGTGCGTTGGGCAGGTCGGGGGTGAGTTGGAAAACACCGGCTTCGGGCGTGTCCAGCAGTGAGCAGAAGATTGATGGACTGTCGAATTCCGGCCAGCAGAAAAAATCGATGCTGCCTGTGTCGTTCACCAGTGCCGCGCTGCGCATATCGCCGATGATGCCATGGGCATCGATGGCGCTTTGGGGTTCGTTCTTGAAATCAACCATTGCCACGAAACTCCGGATAAAGGCTCATGCCGCCATCAATAAACAAGGTGCTGCCCACCACGTAGTCGGAGGCATCACTGGCCAGCCAGACCACCGCATTGGCCACGTCTTCCACGTCGCCTACGCGGCCGTAGGGAATCAACTTGAGCAATTCTTTTTCAGCCGCGCCTTCGGTGGCCGCACGGTTGATTGCCGTGCGAATCGCCCCTGGCGCGATGCCATTGATGCGGATGCGCTGTTCACTGACTTCCTGGGCGAGGGTGCGCATCAGCATCTCCACACCGCCCTTGGAGGCTGCGTAATTCACATGCCCGGCCCACGGGATGACCTGGTGCACCGAACTCATATGGATGATTTTGCCGGCCGCCCGCGAGACGCCGTCGCGAATGCCTTGGCGATTGAAGATCCGCACGGCGGCGCGGGCGCACAGGAACTGGCCGGTGAGGTTGACGCCGATCACGGTGTTCCAATCGTCGAGGGTCATGTCGACCAGATTGGCGTCTTTTTGCAGGCCCGAGTTGGCCACCAGAATGTCCAGGTGACCGAAGGCCTCAAGGGTCTGGGCGAACAGGCGCTCCACGTCGGCTTCTTTGGACACGTCACCGCCGATGGCAATTGCCCGCCCGCCGCCTGCGTTGATCTGCGCAGCGAGGGCTTCGGCTGGCGCCGCCTGGGAGTTGTAGTTGAGCACCACGGCCGCGCCGGCTTCGGCCAACGCCTTGGCTGCGCCTGCGCCGATGCCGGAACTGGCGCCGGTGACCAGGGCCACTTGTTGCTGCAAGGAGATCTGCATTGCCCACCCACCGTTCTATGAGAGTCCTTTGTGCTGACTGACACGTGTCGGTAGAAGTTCAGCAGTCGCAAATGGGTTTTTCGATTGAAGTGCTTAGGTTTTGGGAATAAAAAACACAATATAAATAATTAAAAGTAATTAATAAACCGCTAAAAATCGTTTGACAGGATTTTTCTCTAGGCGTCTTATAAGCACACCTAAATGTGCTCCGCTGGTAGTTCAGAAGTCATCGCGGATATACCTATAAGAGATGCCCATGTACCCATTGGCCTTTATAGGGGAACTACCAGTTCAGGAGGCTGCGCCTGTCCGCGTGGGCGTGCCTAAGTTAGTGATCTTCGACTGCGACGGTGTACTTGTACACAGCGAAGAAATCACCCTGTCTGTATTGATCTCCCTGCTGAATGAACAAGCACGTCGTGACGCACCAGAGGCTACGGGCCTTGACTTAGTAGAATTTATTGAGCGCTTTCGTGGGCGCAAGATTGCCGACTGCTTACGTGAAGCTGAACGGGTATTGAGTATTTGCCTGGACAGTCAGTTTGAAGAAGCTTTCCGTCAGCGTGCACGGATCGATTTGACGGCGCAGTTAAAACCTACCGATGGAATAAGAGAAGTACTGGAGGGCCTGACGCTACCTTTTTGCGTAGCCTCCAGTGCGCCCCGTAATAAAATAGAACACTGTTTACGTCTCACGGGACTGTTGTCTTATTTTGAGGGGCACATATTCAGTTGTTACGAGTTGGGGCGTTGGAAACCAGACCCTTTAGTATTTTTAACGGCGTGCGCTGCTTATAACGTCGACCCCCGTGATGCATTGGTTATTGAAGACAGTGTTGCCGGCATTCGCGCGGCGGTTGCTGCGAATATAAGCGTGTTGGGTTTTGGGCCCGTGGGCCGACATTTAATTTTGGCTGATGCCGGGGCGTTGCCTTTTTCCAATATGCGTGAATTACGCACGGCGCTAGCGTGATATGACTACTCAGGGAGGAGGCGTTGTGAAGACTTCAGGTTATACAGAGCGGCTAAAGGGTAATGATCAACGTTCGGAGGTCTGGTGGGATTCGTCGCCTGCCGTCTATGTGCCTTATAAGAAACACTTGCTTGAAAAATACCCGGCAGCGTCCGGCTGCATAGAGCAGTTAATGCCAGACACATTTTCGCAACCCGGTGGGTTCAGCAATGTGACGACAAACCCTCGACTGGTCACTGCGGTGATTCTTGAAAGACGCGAGTATTGGTTGTCGCGGTTTAATCTTGCCAAACTGGCGCCCCAAGAGTTGCGCAGGAAACTGTACGACGAAGTGATCGTGCAGGGGGCTGCGGACCTGAAGCAACGCTGGGTTCAATCCGGGCAGTGTGAAGGCTGGATTAGCGCTCAAGTTGATCCGGTCGATGTGCGCTGCGCTGAACGCATGACTGCCAGGGGAGTGGCGCTGCGTCAGTTGTCTGCGAATGTGATGGTGAAGGTCCCCGCAAGCCAGGAAGGCCTTACGACTGTCGAGCACTTAGTGGCGCAAGGAAGTTCTCTCAACATCACGTTCTGCTTCACTGTTTCGCAATTCAAGGCAGGCATCCAGGCAATAGAGCGTGGAAGGGTGACTGCACGCAGCAAGGGTGTTGACACAAGCCATTGCAAGTACGTGATCACGTTCATGATCGGCCGCTTCGCCTGTCAACCCGAGCTTGCGTTACAAGCGGCGGAGCGTGGCCTGACGCTGAGTCCAGAGGATCTGCGCTGGGCCGAGTTGCTGGTTTATGAGCAGATACAGGCGCTGGTCTCGGCGTCTTCCGTTCCTGTCAAAACCCTGCTTTCCAGTATAAAAGTCGATGTCGACGAGCGTGGAAACAAGCATTGCTGGCACTTGGAGAAGACCGGCTTGTCGGCGACGTGCTACACACTGACGCCGGAGGTGGTTGAGTTTTTGATTGAGCGCGAAAGTCGCGGTAAACCTGTATTTCCTGCAGCGGAACCCTTGAAGCCCCCGGCTTCGACGCTCGCGAAGTTGTTTCGTATTCCGTACTTCTGCGAAGCCTACTGCCTGGACGGCATTGAGCCTTATGACTTTTGCAATCATGAGGCTTTTATCAACACGTGCAATGAGGCCAACAGTGCGCACCGACGCTTGGCCGATTTTTGCACTCGACTCTGCCCCCCTGTGCACGCTTTCAGCCGCTCGCTCAGTGCGATCATGGCGGCCGAATACGGGGTGCTCGTATGAACAAGATGGTCGGGTTATGGGCGCACCCCCGTTCTCGTTCAACGGTGTTGGAGCGCGTGTTTATCGAGCGCAAAGACTTTGAAGTCTTCCACGAGCCGTTTGCTCATATGGCATTTTCTGCAGACTCTGCCATTCCTTCGGATGAATGGGATCATAGTTTTCCAACCACGTATCAGGGCATAAAAGAACGACTGGTCAAGGCCAGGGAGACGGCCAGCGTATTTCACAAAGACATGTGTTATCACTGCCTCGATGACTTAAAAGTAGACGTGGACTTTCTGGCGCAACAAGACAATATCTTTCTTATTCGGGAGCCCGCCAGCAGCATTCTTTCGCATTATCGAATACACCCCAACATGCCGTTGCAAGCCATCGGGCATAAAGCCTTGTATGAGATCTTTTGTGTGGTCACCAAACTCACCGGCAAAGTGCCCTATGTGATTAATGCTGATGACCTGGCGGCAGCGCCGGAGCGCGTGATTGGCAAACTGTGTGACTATTTGGATATTGAATTTCTGCCGCAAGCCATGGTGTGGAAACGCGAGTGCCCTCCGCAATGGAAAACCTGGCGAAGTTGGCACGTCGCCGCAGAAAACAGTGAGTGCATTATTTCGTCGAGTAAGACTCAGCCCGATAAAGAGGTTCTCGATAATACGCCAGCGTTAAAAGCGATGTATGACTATCACCGGGTTTTTTACGCGCGCATGAACGAATTCTGTCAATAGGAAACAGGGCATGAAAAAATTGATTATTACCGGTGCCGCTAATGGAATTGGTAGGGCGACACTGGAACAGGCGATTGTTGATGGTTACTTTGTGATTGCCGTCGATAAGGACGTGGATGCGCTCAACACCTTGCAACAAACTTACAGTGCGAGTGTATTAGAGACACAGGTTGCCGATCTTTCCAGTGACGCTGTGATCAAGAGCTTTATTCCAAGCCTGTATGAGCGTCATGCCACTATCTATGGGTTAATTAATAATGCAGGGCTGTATCACGGCAAAAGCATTTATGCCTATTCCGATAACGAAGTGGATGAAATGCTTAACGTTAACCTTAAAGCCTTGGTTTACCTTTCCAAAGATTTCGCCGAACGCGAAATGAAGCACGAAGCACCGCGCAGCATCGTCAATATCACCTCAGTGGCAGGGGAAGTGGGCAGCTGTGATGCCCTGTACGGCGCCACGAAGGCTGCAGTGATCGGTTTGACCAAGGCCAATGCCTGGAACTTCGCCCCTTTTGTACGGGTAAACGCGGTGTCTCCGGCACTGATTCACGACACGGCCATCTACGACACTATTCCTGAATACCGGCGGGCTGAATACGCGCGCCAGGAAATTCTTAAAGACCCCATCCTGCCCAGTGGTGTTGCTGAGGTCATTTTGCTGTTGGTCGGTGAAGGTTTTCGTCATATGACCGGCAAGGTTATCCCGGTTGATAACGGAGCCTACCCACGGTGAGCCAGCCCATACCGAAGAAAAAGTTGCTGTTGGTGGGCGCAGGTAATTTGTGCCTGCACATTCTCAAGATTCTGGCGCCCAGGAACAGGTTCGAGTTTGTCGTGCTGGGGCGCAACGAAGAAATGACCATCCGGATGTGTAACCTGGTGACGCTGTCGTGCGCACAACTGGAGCAGTATGTTGCTATCTCGCCAGTGATCGCGGACTTGACGGATATCGGCAGCGTTACCCAAGTGCTTCGGGAACATGCGCCGGACATCATCGTGAACTGCGCCTCGTTGCAGTCATGGAGAGTGATCACCGGGTTGCCCAAACACTCGTTCGAACAACTTGACCAGGCACAGTTCGGTCCCTGGTTACCCATGCACCTGACACTGATGCATGACTTGATGCAGGCAGTGAAGGCTTCCGGTATCACGACCCTGACCGTCAATGCGGCCTTTCCTGACGCCGTCAATCCGATTCTGGCCAGGGTCGGTCTGGCCCCTGACATCGGGGTGGGTAATGTCGCCAACCTGATTCCGGCCGTGCGTTTCTCCATCGCGCGGTTGCTGAAGTGTTCTCCCGCTGACGTGGAGGTGATGCTGTATGCCCAGCATTATTTCAGCCACTACGTGCCACGGGGCGGACGGCCCCCGCGTGCCAGCTATCGCTTGTTGTATGAGGTTCGCGGCCGGCGCGAAGTCGCTCGTCTGTCCGATGAGGTGATTTTTTCTACGGTGAAATCCGAGTTTCGTCGCTTGGGCGGGGTTGATGGGCAGTTTCTAACCGCGTGTTCTGCGGTCACCGTGATCGAAGGGCTGTTCTCACCGACGCCGGTACTGGTGCACGCGCCCGGTCCGTTGGGGCTTCCGGGCGGCTATCCGGTCTGGCTTCAGGACGGACGCATCAATGTGCAGTTCTCCGACAAATGCCCCTACGACGACGCGGTGCGCCTTAACAGCATTTGCCAAAGCCACGACGGTATCGACGAAATCCATTGTGACGGCTCGGTCACCTTCAACCCCAGGTGCATGGCAATCATGCAGACGATGCTGGGGTACTCCAAGGACATCATGTCGGTTCGGCAGTCCGCGGACTGTGCTCGGGAGTTGGCGGGAAAGTACCTGTCTTTCAAGAATTCAATCGGCTAGGAGCGGTGTGCCATGAGTCAAATCCTGGGGTATGAACACGAGGAAGTAGCCAATTACTCAACTCAATATTCGTCGGACTTTGTCGAGCGCTGGGACGCGTTGATTGATTGGGAAAAAAGAAAGGCCGGCGAGAAGGGGTTCTTTGAGCAGTTGCTGAAAAGTCACGGTGTGAGATCGGTGCTGGATGTATCCACGGGCAGTGGTTTTCATGCCGTGCAACTCAAACAGGCAGGTTTCAAGGTGGTCGCTACGGACGGTAGCGGCACGATGTTGAAAAAAGCCCGGCAGAACTTCCTTGAACGTGAATTGGCTATTGAATCCCACCATATGGAGTGGCTTGACCTCGACCCGGACGTGCTGGGCACGTTCGATGCCGTAGTGTGCCTGGGCAGTTCACTGTGCCATGTGTTTGAGGCGCACGACCGCATGAGCGTGCTGCGCAAGTTCAGGGCATTGCTCAAGCCAGGCGGTGTGTTGATTGTTGATCAGCGTAATTTTTTTGCTATCCGCGCGGGCAACTTCAAATCCAGCGGCAATTATTATTACTGCGGGGCCAGTGCGTCGGTCAGCCTGGGAAGGGTCGATGCACAGGTGTGCGAGTTCATTTACGACTTTGAAGATAAACAACGCTACAGCCTGAAAGTGTATCCGTTATTACCCAAGGAACTGGCCGACGAGATTCAGGCTAGCGGCTTCTCTGCCCATGAAGATTACGGTGATTTTCAGCGTGACTTCGACAGGATGAATTGTGATTTTGTCATCCACACCGCCCGCGCCGTGTGAGGGCGTCATGATGAGCACACTCGTACAGAATAATTCTCGCGCGCTGGACAGCGTGGTGCTGGCAGTCGTACTGACAGGGTTTGTGGCCAGTACCTATGGGTTCGGCGTTTACTTGTTCGCCAACCTGGTCGTTGATATGCGCCGAGATATCGGCTTTGACTACACCACTGTGGGCTTGATTACCGGCGGCGCACAGATCGGCTTTCTGCTGTTTTCTTCGGTCACCAGTTACATCAGCCGTTTTTTCGAAGGTTGGAAAATCAGCCTGGTATCCACCGTGGTGACGTCTCTGGCCCTGCTGGGCTTGAGCGTCAGCGACAGCATTTGGT